>JAQGMQ010000198.1 GCA_028292305.1 Rhodoferax sp. | reverse complement strand
CGACCACGCGCTGTGGGGCGACGACAAGGCGCGTTTCGTGGCCAAGTTTTTCCACCTCGGGCTGTTCTTCAAGTCCCCGGTGCGCATGTACGAGGTGAGCGCGGGCCAGGCCACCGAGCTGGCCTACGACCCCGCCATGTTCGACTACGGCAAGAGCGGCGTCGACGGCACGAAGCTGCCGGCCGACCTGGGCTTTGCCGGCTTCCGCCTGAACTACCACACCGACCCGGTGCGCGACGTGGCGGCCTTCCTGGGCGCAAGCTATTTCCGTGCGGTGGGTGGCGAATGGCAGTACGGCCAATCGGCGCGTGGCCTGGCCATCGACACGGCGCAGCCGTTCCCCGAAGAGTTTCCCGATTTCATCGGCTACTGGCTCGAGAAGCCCGACCCGAAGTCGCCTACGCTCACCGTCTATGCGCTGCTCGACGCACCGAGCATCAGCGGCGCCTACCGCTTCCTCATCACACCCGGCGACACCCAGATCATGGATCTGGACGTGGCGCTGTATCCGCGCAAGACCATCGACCGCATGGGCATCGCACCCTGCACCAGCATGTTCCAGACCGGCGAGAACGACCGCCGCATGGGCTGGGACTGGCGCGGCGAGATCCACGACACCGACGGCCTGGCCATGCACAGCGGCAGCGGCGAATGGCTGTGGCGCCCGCTCACCAATCCGGCGCAGTTGCAGTTCAACGCCTTCCAGGACACCAACCCGCGCGGCTTCGGCCTGATGCAGCGCGACCGCAACTTCGACCACTACCAGGACGACGGTGTGTTCTACGACAAGCGGCCGAGCCTGTGGGTCGAGCCCAAGTCCGGCTGGGGCGCGGGCTCGGTGCAGCTGGTGGAAATCCCTACCGTGGACGAAACCTTCGACAACATCGTCGCCTTCTGGAACCCGGCCGAGAAGCCGCAGGCCGGGCAGGAACTGCTGTTCGCCTACCGGCTGCACTGGGGCGGCAACCCGCCGGCGGTGCGCATGTCGCTGGCCCGCTGCGTGGCCACGCGCACCGGGCTGGGCGGCATCGTCGGGCAGAAGCGCACGGGTTATTCACGGCGTTTCGCAGTCGATTTTTTAGGTGGCGACTTCGCGCTGCTGAACGAAAAGACCAAGGTCGAAGCCGTGATCACCACGTCCAGCGGCAAGATCGAGCTGACCTCGGCCCGCCCGCTCGACGCCATCAAGGGCTGGCGCGCCATGTTCGACCTGCGCCCCGACGGCGACAGCACCGCGCCCGTCAACATGCGCATGTATTTGCAGGCCGACGGCCAGCCGCTGACGGAAACCTGGCTGTACCAATGGGCACCGCCACCGGTGGCCGAGCGCGTCATTTATTGACGGCCGTTTGCATGCTCCCTCGCCCGCGTGCGGGCGAGGGCTGGGGTGAGGGTGGTGCTGCTGCTGCTGGGTTGACGTTGGTTGCCTCAGGCCACCCAGTTTTCTAACGCTAGTCCTTTTACCCTGACGAATTCCCGCTCGTTGTTCGTCACCAGGATCCAGCCATTGGCGCGTGCCTGCGCCGCGATCCACAAATCGTTGTTGCCAATCGGCAGCCCCTTGCGTTCCAGCTGGCTGCGAATCTGGCCGTAGTGGTGTCCCGTCGAGTCCGTCATCGGCGCGACCTGGATGAGGGTTTCAAGCTGCTCCAGGACGGCAAGCGATTTGGCTTTCATCTGGCTCTTCTCGGCGCCATGGCGCAGTTCGCCAAGCGAGATGACGGACATGGCCATCACGTCTGCATTGAGTTCCGCGAACCGGGCTCGCACTGCGGGCTGGTTGTGTTTGGCGATGTAGATGCAGATATTCGTATCCAGCAGGTAGCGCACCGTCTCCATGCCCATCAGAATGCCTCGCGTTCCTGGGGTGGACTATCTTCACGCCCTTCGGCCATGAAGTCCGGTGGCAGGGCCGCCAAGGTGTCGAAAATGGCTGCGGCATTGGCCGGTCGTTCGCGCAGCACGATATCGCTGCCCTGGCGGAAGATTTCGACCTGATCGACGTTGAGGCGGAATTCCCGGGGAAGGCGGACGGCTTGGCTGTTGCCGGATTGGAAAACGCGGGCATAAGTCATGGCTGACTCCTCTGGATGTATCTACGTCAAGTATATACGTACTGGCGTTTTTGTACAGGTCATGGCATTCAATCCCAAACCGTCCCATCCGTCACCACCACCTCCAGCGGATACCGCTTCCCCGCCAAATAATCTTCCACACACCGCAGCAGCAGCGGACTGCGGTGCCGGTCCACGCTCGCGCGGATTTCGTCGAGGCTGAGCCACAAAGTGCGCACGATGCCGGTGTCCAGCGACAACGCCGGATCGGGCGCGCCCACATCGCCGCAAAACGCGAATCGCACATAGGTCACGTCCTCGATCTCGCCCACCGTGCTGTCGCCCAGCGGACGCTGAAACCGCGACAGATAAATGCCCACCAGCGCCTTTGGCTCGAAGCGGCAGGTGGTTTCTTCCAAGGCTTCGCGCGCGCAACCTTCGGCGGGCGATTCGCCTGGATCGAGATGGCCCGCCGGGTTGTTCAGCCGCAGCCCTTCGGGTGTGTGTTCCTCGACCAGCAGGAAGCGGCCATCCTTCTCGATCACTGCGGCGACGGTGACGCTGGGTTTCCATCGGGGTGTGTTCATCGGCGGATTATCGAGGCTGTCCGCATTGGTACAAAGCCGGGGTGGCCGTGGCCGGAACCGTTGTCAAACTCGGGTAAGCTTGTAACAAAGGGCGGGATTTTTCGTCAAAGTGTCGGGAAATGCCGGTTTGCGCTCGAATCGAAAAATCAAGGAGACGACATGCTGATAGGCGTGCCCGCGGAAACAGCGGCAGGAGAGCGGCGGGTGGCCGTCACCCCAGAAACCGCGAAGAAATTGAAGGCGCAGGGCCACACGGTGCGGCTGCAAAGCGGGGCCGGCCTGGCCGCCAGCGCACCCGACGCCGCTTATGAAGCGGTGGGCGCCGAGATCACCGATGCGGCCGGCGCGCTGCATTGCGAACTCGTTCTCAAAGTGCGGGCTCCGTCCGAGGCGGAAATCGCCAGGATGAAACCCGGCGCCACCGTCGTGGGCATGCTCAACCCCTTCGACGCCGAGGGCCTGCAGCGCCTGGCCACGGCGGGCCTGACCGGCTACGCGTTGGAGGCCGCCCCGCGCACCACCCGCGCACAGAGCATGGACGTGTTGTCGAGCCAGGCCAACATTGCCGGCTACAAGGCGGTGATGGTCGCCGCCAACGCCTACCAGCGTTTCTTCCCGATGCTGATGACCGCCGCCGGCACGGTGAAGGCCGCGCGCGTGGTGATCCTCGGCGTGGGTGTTGCCGGCCTGCAGGCCATCGCCACGGCCAAACGCCTGGGCGCGGTGATCGAGGCCAGCGATGTGCGCCCGAGCGTGAAGGAACAGGTCGAATCGCTGGGCGCCAAGTTCATCGACGTGCCTTTCGAGACCGCCGAAGAGAAGGAGGCCGCCGAAGGTGTGGGCGGCTACGCCCGGCCGATGCCGCCGAGCTGGTTGGAACGGCAAAAGCTAGAAGTGGCCAAACGCGTGGCCCAGGCCGACGTGGTGATCACCACCGCGCTGATCCCCGGCCGCGCCGCGCCGACACTGGTCACCGAAGACATGGTCAAGGCGATGAAGCCCGGCTCGGTGCTGGTCGACCTGGCCGCGGGCAAGGGCCCTGGTGGCCTGGGCGGCAACTGCCCGCTGACCGAGACCGACCAGACGGTGGTCAAGCACGGCGTGACCCTCATCGGCGAGACCAACCTCGCGGGGCTGGTGGCAGCCGACGCGTCGTCGCTCTACGCGCGCAACGTGCTCGACTTCCTGAAGCTCATCATCACCAAGGAAGGTGCGCTGCACCAGGATCTGAACGACGACATCGTGGCGGCTTGCCTCATGACCCACGCCGGCGAAGTCCGGCGTTCCCAATCCCCGGGTGAAGTGAAAAGGAAATAAGAAAATGGAAGTCTCCCACACCCTCACCAACCTGATCATCTTCGTGCTGGCCATCTACGTCGGCTACCACGTGGTCTGGACCGTCACCCCCGCGCTGCACACCCCGCTGATGGCGGTGACCAACGCCATCTCCGCCATCGTCATCGTCGGCGCGATGCTGGCGGCCGCACTCACCGTCACGCCGCTGGGCAAGATCATGGGCGTGCTGGCTGTGGCGCTGGCCGCGGTCAACGTCTTCGGCGGCTTCCTCGTGACGCGGCGCATGCTCGAGATGTTCAGGAAGAAGGACAAGAAGCCTGTCGTGAGCGCGGT
>JAQGMQ010000153.1 GCA_028292305.1 Rhodoferax sp. | reverse complement strand
TGGCTGCGGGGGTGAACGTGGCCGCCGGCCAGCTCCACGCCGCGCCGGGCAACAGCATCAGCGCGGCCGCCGCGTGGATGGCCGCGGCAATCGCCAGGGGCGGGATGTGCACGGTCGCGCGTTTCATCAGTGGGGTCGAAAAGCCATAACTCGCGGAAGCGGCTACGCACATGGCTGCGGCCGACAAGACCTGTGGCGTGGGTTCGATGGGGCCGAGGCGCACGATCAGGCCTACGCCTGCAAAGCCGCACACACAGCCCATCAGCTTGCGCGCAGTGAGCCGTTCTTCCTTGAGCCATGCGGCCGACAACGTGGCGAACACCACGGCCGTGCTGTTCAGCAGCGCCCCGTAGCCTGCTGGCAGTTGCAGTGCAGCCCACGAATACAACACGAACGGAATGGCCACCGCCAAGGCGCCGATTACCGTCAGCTCGCGCCATTTGGCCCAGGGCCAGCGTTGGCCCATGCACTTCATGATGATGGCCAGGGTCAGCGTGGCCAGCGCAATCCGTACGCCAGCCAGTACGTTCGGGCCAAGCAGGGGGCTGGCGATGCGGATGAAGAGGAACGAGGCGCCCCACAGCGCCGAGAGCAGGATCAGCTGGAGAAAATAGCGGCCGGTCATCGTGTCGATGCCGGTGACGCGGCCGACCTCAGGACACAGAGAACATGGCCTCGGCGATCGACCGCCGGACGTCGCAGGCGCCAATACTCAAGATGTGCCTGGCGTTGCAGGCGGGCTCGTCGTCCCGGTTTTAGGCGTGGGCAAGTTCGTCGGGTCTTTGGGCGGTTTGGCATCCGGGCAGCCGGTCAAAAACGCGAGGGCGCAAAAAATGGAAACCACGGAGGGAAGAATTTTCATGGCACACATCCTCTCGAAAGACCGCCCGCGCGGGCCGTTTTATTTTACCGGCTGCACGGCGGTGGCGGGCCGCTTGACGACGTTGGTCGTGGCTTCCGGGTCGGTGTCCGGCAGGCAGGTGAAGGTGACCTCGTACGGGCCGGCCAGCGGCGCCTTGCCGGTTTCGGTGACCTGCATCGCCTGGTTGCGCGCGGCACAGAATTCATCGGCCTGCGTGAGCGCGACCTTGCGGCTTTGCGCGGGCACGCCCATGGCGCCGCGGGCCGTGACGCGAAAGGTGTTGCCGCCCAGGTCGACCACGCCAGTGCTCTTGGGTGCCACGGCGCAGGCGCTGAGCGCCGCGGCGAGCATGGCCACGGTCACCAGACGTGCCGCTGTGGCACGCCGCGTCTGCCGCGTCGGCATGGCTTGAGCCGCGTTCAAGAGGCTGGAAAAACGGGATGAGAAAACTGTATGGACCATGTGCCCAGTATGCGGTTGCGGGCATGGCGTGTCACGGGCTTGGCGCGAACTTGCGGCCACGTCCTACGGCTGAGATCAAGAGCCGAACGCCGCCATGTGTTCGGCCCCCGCGTTATTTTTTCGCCCGTGCCGCGCAGGCTGCGGCGTCGCTGCGTGCCTTTTCACGCGCGGCAGGTTCGCTGAGCCATTGCATGTTCGTCCACCGGTCCTGCCCGCCCACGCAGGGCGCTACCCGGTAGGCGATGCGGTAGCCAGGGCATTCGCCGCTGCGCCGGCCGGTAGAGGGGCAGCTGTTGTACTTCTGGAATGCCGAACGTTCGACGTCGGAAGGCTCGGCATACGCGCCAGTGCAAAGGGCGGCCCAGGCCAGCGCGGCGCAGGCCAGGCCGCGGCAGAGGGAAAGGACCCGGGTAGGGGGCGATGCGGAGGCCATGGTGTCGTGGAGTTTACGATCGCTCCCCCAGTCGCCCGGCTGCCAGCGTCGCCGCGCCCACGACTCGGTACGTAGTTTGCTTGCATGGTGACCACCCCGCCGCTTCCCCGAGAATCTCCCATGCCCATGTCGTCTTCATCCGCCGTCCCTGAAGTCCACGACTTTGCACCAGCCCCCACCGCGCCCGCTGCAGGCGACCCAATGGTGCATCCGCTGATCGAGGTGCGCCACAGTCCGGTGCACGGCCACGGCGTTTTCGCCAAGGTGGATCTGCCTGCGGGGAGTTTCCTGGCGCAGTACGAAGGCCGCCGCTACACCGCCTACCAGATGGGCCGGGGCGATTGGGACGACAAGGTGACGTATCTGTTCGGCCTGTCCGACGGCACCACCATCGACGGTGCGCAGGGCGGCAATGTCACGCGGCACCTGAACCACGCCTGTGTGCCCAACTGCGAAGCCGTCGAAGACAGCGAGAAGCCCGCCGGTGCGAAGCGAAAGCGCCTCGCGGTACGCATCTTCACCACTGCGCCGGTGGCAAAGGGCGAAGAGCTTTTTCTGGATTACGCGCTCACCATCGACAACGAAGCCGACCGTGCGGCCTACCGCTGTTTCTGTGCCGCGGAAGCGTGCCGGGGCGACATGGTCGGCCCGGCCTGATGGCACCAACGGGCTCAGGCCAGGTCGTGCAGGAACTCGATCTCGAAATAGGCCGCCGCATCGGTACCGAGCGCCACCGGGTTGGCGTTCTCGTAGCCCAGGCGGTCGGTGACCAATCGGTGCGCCAGCACCAGCGCCTCGGCGAACGGCCGGGCCGCGTCGGCGGCGGGCGCCTGGTGCCATGCGTGGTAGGCCACCTGCATGGCGTCGACATCGCCGATTTTCTGCCGCATGACTTCGGCAAACACGAATTCGGCCAACGCCCGTTCGCGGGTCGACAGCTGCGGTGCGTTGCGCAGCGCGGCGCGGTAGCCAGGCGCCGCCTTGGCTGAAACATACATCGGTTCGTCGAACAGCTGCGCAATGGTGGCGTAGTGCTCGGCCGGGTGGCCTGGCGTCTCTAAAACGTCGAGGCAACGGCCCGCCACGAGCCGCACCAGCTGCAGCATTTCCGGGGAGGCCACCGCACCTTCTCGCAACACACCCGCGGACGTGGCCAGTTCGTTCACAAGTGCCACAAGGGCTGGGTTCTGTTTCATGGGCTCTCCCGATCAGATGGAAAGATGGTCCGCAAGTCTACGGCCGAGCGGCAACACAAAAAGAGGCGTCGCCCCAGGGCGGGACGACGCCGAACGCTCTACGCCAATTTTTGCCGTTTCGGGCAGATTACTTGCCGCCCGCGCGCGGCGCCGCGGGTCAGGGCCAGACAGCGCGCGAAGCGGGCGGCCAGCGGCAGGCAAGCGTTGAAAGGGTAAGCAGATGGTCAGGCCAGTTGGGGATCGCCAACGAGTTCAGCCAGCAACTCTTCCTTGCGGGCTTCCAGCTCACCACGCATCGCCACCAGGTCGAGCTTTCGCGCGGCGCGGGCCTTGACGAACATCTCGGTGCGTTCTTCCTTGACGTGGTGGTCGATGTATTCACCCAGCACCTTCACCTTGGCGTCGAACTTGTCGCCCGAGTCGGCGCGGCTTTCGATTTGCGCGATCAGGTCCTTGGCGGTCTGGTGTTCGACCTCGGCTTCTTCCACCAGGTCGGTGTCGGCCACGGCGGCACGGAAAGCCGGGTAAAAAATTTCTTCCTCGATCTGCGCGTGCACCGTGAGCATCTGGCAGATTTCGGTGGCGAGTTCGTCCTTGCGCTGGTTGGCACTCTTGGCGCGTGAGCCAGTCAGCGTGTCGTATTCCTTGAACAGTTTCTTGACAGCCTTGTGGTCGGCATCGAGCAGGTCGCAGGCGTCTTTTTCGCGGGTGGTCATCGGAATCTCCATCGTGGTTGGTTGGGAGATTCGATTTCAGGGCACCCGCACCAGCCGCTCTGTAGGCAGAAAACTGATGAACCGGTGAGACAGCAAGGCGTGGCGGCGTTGCCGTAAACCTTGTCAGGTACCCGGCACGTCGCCCAGGTGCCGACCAGGTGCCTGCGGCTTTTGCCGGGGCCAATGCCGGCAATGTCGGGAAGGGGCCGCCCGAAGCGGGTCGATATCTGCCGTCAGCCCGTCGCTTCAATCAATCGTCGTGGCCGAAATCGTTGTCGGGTTTGCCGCGCAGGTGTCTGGCGAGCGCCTCGTAGCCGAGCGGCCTGATCTTGGTGACGATGGCCGCGCCATCGATGTAGCTGTTGCCCGTGCGCGCGACCGGCGGTATGTTGGCCTCGATGAAGCCGGCCTCCTTGGCCATCAGCACGCGGTCGATGTCGGACGACTCCGAAAACGCGTGGGGCAACGTGCCCTTCGCCAACTCTTTCAACAGATCCAGAGGCATGTGTCTCCTTGCTTAATGTGCATGCAAACGCCGGGTGGAAGTTTAGGTGCGGCACATGGGACTTGTATGAAGGCGGCGAGTTCCAACCTGTCAGAGTTGACGCGGTTTCGCGCCGTCCGATGGCGCTACGATCTTGCCGCGCACCTCTTCAGGGTCACCATGGGGCTATTGGCGATCGCTGAGAATGCAGACTGACCAGCGAGATGGCGCCGCAACTTTTATCACCCATGTTGAACGACCAAGACCTACTCCGCCTTTTCGGAAATCTGCCCGGCCAATTTCTGGTGGTGCGGCCCGACGCTGCGTTCACCATCGTCTGCGCCAGCCAGGCCTATTTGCGGACCACCCACACCGACGCGTCCATCTATGGCCTGGGCCTGTTCGACACGTTCCCCGACAACCCCCGCCAGCTTGAGGCGAACGGAGCGCAAAACCTGCGTGCGTCGCTGCACCGGGTGCTGGCCACCGGCCAGCCGCACACCATGGCAGTGCAGCGTTATGACGTGCGCCTGCCGGCTGCGGCGGGCGGTGGTTTTGAAGAACGCTACTGGACACCCAACAACACACCGGTGTTGGCCGATGACGGTTCTGTCGCCTACATCGTGCACCAAGTCGACGAGGCGTCGGCCAAGGGCAACCGCAACGCGGTTGAGATCCTCGAAAGCATCACCGAAGGCTTCTTCACACTCGACCGGCAATGGCGCTTCGACTACGTGAACCGCGAAGCCCACCGCATCCTCGGACGTGAAGTCGGCGACCTGTCGGGCAAGGTGCTGTGGCAGGTCTATCCGGGGCTCGAAGGTACCGAGTTCGAGCGCCACTACCACCGCACGATGTTCGAGCGCGAGAAGGCCTCGTTCACTGCCTACTATCCGCTGCAGGAGCGCTGGTACGAAGTCACCACCTTTCCCGCGCCCGAAGGCGTGTCGGTGTACTTCCGCAACGTGACCGACCAGAAGCAACTCGAAGCCGAGCGCGAGGCACTGATGGCCGCGTCCGAGCGGCAGCGGCGCATCTATGAGACCGCGCTCGACGCCACCCCCGACTTTGTCTACGTGTTCGACCTGGACCACCGCGCCCTCTACGCCAATGATGCACTGCTTGAGACCTGGGGCGTCAAGGACGTGATCGGCAAACGCTGGATCGACCTGGGCTACGAACAGTGGCACGCCGACCTGCACGACAGCGAGATCGACCGCGTGATCGCCACCCGCGCGCCGATCCGTGGCGAGATCCCGTTCACCGGCACCAACGGCACCCGCGTCTACGACTACATCTTCGCGCCGGTTCTGGGCGCGGGCGGCGACGTGGTGGCCGTGGCGGGCACCACCCGCGACGTCACCGAGCGCCAGGCCACCGAACAGGCCCTGCGCGACCAGGCCGATCGGTTGGCCCAGGCCGATCTCGCCAAGGACGACTTCCTGGCCACCCTGTCGCATGAGCTGCGCAATCCGCTGGTGCCGCTGCGCAACGGCATCGAACTGCTGCGCCGCTACGGCCACGCCGACGAACGCGCCACCCGCGTCTGCGCCATGATGGAGCGGCAGATCACGCAACTGGTGCGCCTGGTGGACGACCTTCTGGAGATGTCGCGGGTCAGCCGCGGCACGTTCCTGCTGCAGAAGGAACGCGTCGACCTGGCCGCCGTGGTGCGCACCGCCGTCGAGACCAGCGAAGCCCTGATCAAGGCCGGCAACCATGCGCTCGACATCACGCTGCCCGCCGAACCCGTCTGGGTCGACGGCGACCCGGTGCGCCTCACGCAGATCCTGGCCAACCTGCTCAACAACGCCGCCAAGTTCACCGACGACCGGGGCCGCATCGCGGTGCAGGCCCGCCGGGATGGCCAGAGCGCGGTAGTCAGCGTGGTCGACAACGGCATCGGCATCGAACCCACGCTGCTGCCGCGGCTGTTCGAGATGTTCAGCCGCGGCCACCGCGACACCGCGCGCAACCAGGCCGGGCTCGGCATTGGCCTGGCCCTGTCGCGCCGGCTGGCCGAGATGCACGATGGCCGGCTCGAAGTGCACAGCGCCGGCGCGGGCGAGGGCAGTGAATTCACCTTCAGCCTGCCGCTGGCCGAGGCCGGTCCGGCGACCGAAGCCCCTGCCGATCCATCGCCCGACGAACCGCTGGCGCAACTGCGCGTGCTGGTGGTCGACGACAACAGCGACGTCGCCGACAGCCTGGCCGGCATGCTCGACATGCTGGGCGCCGAAGTGCGGGTGGCGGAAGACGGTGCGGGCGGCATCGCGGCCTATGCGGAATGGCAGCCGCCGGTCGTGCTGCTCGACATCGGCATGCCCGGCATGAACGGCTACGAAGTGGCCCGCGCGATCCGCAACCGCTTCCCCCAGCAGAAGCCCCTGCTTGTGGCCCTGACCGGCTGGGGCCAGGAAGACGACCGTCGCCGCGCCAGGGAGGCGGGCTTCGACCACCACCTGGTCAAGCCGGCCGCGGTGGATGCCCTGCGTGACTTGCTGGTGCCAATGACGCGTTGACCGCGCAGGCTCGGGCGTCGCTTGGCCAAAGGCCGGTCAGCCCGGCTGCGGCGCGACCACATAGCTGCCGCGGCCGTTCTGCTTGGCCTGGTACATCGCCTTGTCGGCGGTGGCCAGCAGGTCGTCCGGCGTTTCGCCTCCGTGGGTGAGGGCGATGCCGATCGACACGCCGATCACGGTGTCGGCATGCCGCAGCTGGAGGGGCAGGGCCACCGCGTCGATGCACTTTTGCGCCAGGGCGCGCACGGCCTGCTCCGCCGGCTCTTCGAAGTCGGCGGCCAGCAGCACGAACTCGTCGCCGCCGATGCGGGCCACGGTGTCGGTCTGGCGTACCACGCCTAGCAGGCGGCGCGCGGTCTCCTGCAGGGCCTGGTCGCCCGCCTCGTGGCCGAGCGTGTCGTTGAGCCGCTTGAAGCCGTCCAGATCGAGGTAAAGCACGGCCACCTGGCTGGTATGCCGCTGCGCCCGCGCCAGCGCCTGCTGCAGGCGGTCTTCGAGCAGCTTGCGGTTGGGCAGGCCGGTCAGGCTGTCGTGGTAGGCCATCCGCCCCAGCTCGGCCTGGTGGTCGCCGAGCTTGGCCAGCAGGCGGTTGAAAGCGCCCGTCAGGTGGCCGATCTCGTCGTCGCGCACCACGCGCAGCGGCGTCAGCGGGAGCTCGCCGCAGGTCATCTTCTCGGCCTGATCGGCGGCGCGCAACAAGGGCCGCAGCAGCCAGGCGATGACGAAGCCGATCAGCACCAGCACGAGCACCACGCTGGGCGCGCGCCGCTCCAGAATAAAGTTCTGCATGCGCGCCACCGGCGACAAGGCTTCGGCAAATGGCAGGCGTGCCACCACGAACCAGCCGCTCCTCGGCACCGAGGCGATGGCCGAAATCTCTTCAACGCCCTGGGCGTTCACCGTGGTCCCGCTGCCGCGGTAGCCCGCCATGGCGCGGTCGTGCAGCAGATTCACACCCGCCGGCGGTGTGGGCTTGAGCGACATGCGGGCGTCGGTCGAAGCCACGAACAGGTGGTCGCGCGGCGACACCACCAGGATGCCGCCCGTCAGGCCCACACGGCCTTGTTGAAGATGGTCCAGCAGCCCATCGGCCGTGAGGTCGGCAATGCCGACCAGCACCGCGACGACCTGGCCGGCGGGGTTCAGCACGGGTGTGGCCACGGGCAGGGCCGAATGCTGGGACACCGGCACCGCCACCGGCCGGCCGATGGTCGGGCGACCCGCGCTGGCGCCGGCGAACTCCGCGCTGTCGGCCGCAAGCTGGCCCTGGCCATCGAGGCGCCGGCCGTTGCGGTCGGCCACCACCAGGCCCAATGGGAAGACGGGGCTCAGCAGGCTGCGTTCCGCGAGCCAGGCGCGCAGCCGGTCGGGTTCGGTGAGCAGCGCGGACGGCAGGGCGCCCGCCAGCCGTTCAAGGTATTGCAGCCTGTCGCCCAGGTAGGTGTCGACATCGCGGGCAATATAGGCGGCCAGCGCGGTCTGCTGTGCGGCCGACGATTGCGTCAGATCCTCGCGCAGAAAGCGGCTGAGCTGGAAGTAACTGGAGGCCGTGCCGAGCACCGCCATGGCAAAGCCCATGAACAGCAGACGCGTGACTAGGCTATTGGCAATTTTTTTGAGGTTCACGCGGGCGATTCGGCTGGGGCTGGCAGGGTGCGGCGACTTTATCTCATCCCGTGCATCGCCCCGGGGCCTTCGTTCATGTCCGGCCCACTGTTTTTCAGGCGGCGGCGCGGGCCCCGCGGCCGTTCAGGTCTGCGCCCGGATACCCACGCTCAGTACCGACAACTCTTCAGCCGCTGACATGACCAGCGCACCCAGCTCCGGCATGCGCTCGGCCTTCATCCGGGCTTCCGGCCCGGCCACGCTCACCGAGCCGATGACCATGGTGTGTTTGGCGTTCCATACCGGCGCGGCGATGGCGGCCGAACCGACCTCGTAACTTTCATGCACGTCCGAATAACCCTTGCGGCGGCCTTCGGCCAGGCAGGCCAGAAACTCGGTGATGGTCTTCGGCGCATTCGGGCCGTAGGCCTCGGGGTTGAAGCCTTGCTTCATGACCATGTGCAGCGCCCGTTCGTCGGTCAGCGCCGCCAGCCAGGCCTGTCCGTTCGAGCTGCAGAACAGCCGCACCTCTTCGCCGGGATCGGAATTCGCGTCGTAGCGCAAACCGCCGCGCGCACCCTGCGCCTTGGCCACCCACACCAGCCGCTCGCCGTCGACCACGCTCATGCGCGCCAGCTCCGACGTGGCGGCCGCCAGCCGGTTCAACACCGGCTGCACGACTTCGGCGATGCCGCTTTCGTTCAGGTAGGCCATGCCCAGCGTCGCCAGTTTCAGCGTCAGCCGGTAAGGCATGAGTTCGCCTTCCTGCCGCACGAAACCCGCGGTGGTCAGCTCGGCCAACACGCGGTGGGCGGCGCTGCGCGGGATCTGCAGCGGCTCGGCGATGGCGTGCAGCGGCAAGCCGTCGACGTTGCGGCTGAGCAATTCAAGAATGGCGAGGCCGCGGGGGAGGTTGGAGCTCATCTATGTTTTTTGTGGTTTTTGGGAATGTTATTCCAGGTTGGAAAGCTGCGAGAGCGCGTCAGCGACCAAAAACGCTGAAAAACCGCCGCGCAGGACCTATGAAACGCCAAAAGCACGCGAAATCATCACCGGGTAAACCCCTAATTTGGAATGGCTATAACTACTTGGAAAGCCGTTCCAAAAAATCTATACTTTTTCATGGCGTACGCAGGCCTACCGGTTCTGACCCGATCGCCACGCCCACCCACCCCCCGTTCTGCCGCTCCAAGCCCGACCGAAGACCCAAGCCCGAAGACGCGCGCCCGCCCAAGACCAGCGTCCAACGACATGACCTACAAATTCAACTTTGCCGCCTTGCTGCCCTATTGGGAGCAGTTCCTCCACGGCTGCCTGCTGTCGCTCGGCCTGTCGGCCATCTCGGTGGCCATCGGTCTGGCGCTGGGGCTGCTCGGGGTGTTGGGCAAGCGCAGCCACATCGGCGCTTTTCGCGTGGCGGCCAACACCTATGTCGAGGTGATCCGCAACACGCCGTTCCTGGTGCAGGTGCTGTTCATCTTCTTCGGCTTGCCGACCCTGGGCCTGGGGCTTCAGCCGTGGACCGCGGCCGCCGTGGCGCTGAGCCTGAACCTCGGCGCGTTTTCCACCGAGATCATCCGCGGCGGCATCGACGCCATTCCGCGCGGCCAGTTCGAGGCCGGTGCCGCACTCGGCCTGAGCCCGTTCAAGACCTTTCGCTACGTGGTGCTGAAGCCGGCGTTGCGGGTGATCTTCCCGGCGCTTTCGGGGCAGTTCGTGTTGCTGCTGCTCACCTCGAGCATCGCCTCGTCGATCTCGGCCGAGGAGCTGACGTCGATCGCCCAAAGCGTCGACTCCGTGACCTTCCGCAGCTTCGAGGTCTACATCGTCGCCGCGCTCCTGTATTTCTTCATGTCGATGATTTTCTCCACCGCTTTCAAGTGGATCGACCGGCTCTACTTTTCCTATCCCAACAAGTGAGCGGCCGGACATGATTCGCGAATTTTCGATCAACGAGTTCTGGGCCATCCTGGCCGGCATGCAGGCCACGCTGATGCTGTCGGCCATCGCCTTTCTGGGCGGCGGCATCGGCGGCATCTGCATCGCGCTGGCCCGCACCGCGCCGGTGGCCTGGCTGCGCCGCACGGCCAGCGGCTTCATCGACTTCTTCCAGGGCACGCCGATGCTGCTGCAGTTGTTCCTGGTGTTTTACGGGCTGCCCGTTTTTGGATTCAAGGTCAATGTCTGGGTTGCCGCCGCCGTCGGACTGACCTTGCATGCCTGGGCGTTCCTCGGCGAAATCTGGC
>JAQGMQ010000129.1 GCA_028292305.1 Rhodoferax sp. | reverse complement strand
CCGGTATTGCTCCCTCTCCCGCGTGCGGGAGAGGGCTGGGGTGAGGGTGTTGATTGACGTCCCTGCGCGTCACGCCGACCCTCACCCTAACCCTCTCCCGCACGCGGGAGAGGGGACAAGACAGTGGTGCCAGTTGCAGCGACTGGCGGCTGTTCCCCGGCGCAGCGAGTTTAGCCAGACCCCCGCCGACACCCGCCAGCGCAGGTTGGCCCGTAGCGCAGCGCAGGGTCCCGGACTGCGGGTCGCCTTTCTTTTGCCTACGCCTCGATGGCGAAGCAAAGAGAAGTAGGTCGCCGCCGGTGCGATTGTCGGCCAGCTGCGCGCAGTCAACACCAGCAGACTCAATCGTTTGATCAACCGGAGGGGCTCGAAAGCTGCCAACCCGAACAGGCTGGAACCTGACAGGCCTTCATCCAAACCAAACCGTCCAGACTCACCCCATCGACGCGTGAATCATGTCGCGCACCCGCGGGTAAATCTGCTGGTTCCACTTGCGCCCGCTGAACACCCCGTAGTGGCCCACACCCGTCTGGATGTGGTGAGTTTTCAGATACGGCCGGATGCCCGTGCACAGGTCTTGCGCCGCGACCGTCTGGCCGATCGAGCAGATGTCGTCGCGCTCGCCTTCCACCGTCATCAGCGCAGTACGGCGAATGGCGCCGCAGTTCACCGTGCGGCCCTTGTACTGCAGCACGCCGCGTGGCAGTTCGTAGGTCTGGAATACCTTCTCCACCGTCTCCAGGTAGAACTCGGCGGGCAGGTCGTTCACGGCGAGGTATTCGTCGTAGAACACCTGGATGGTCTTGGCCTTCTCGACGTCGCCTTCGACCAGGAATTTATACATGTCCTTGTACTGCTGCTTGTGCCGGTCGAGGTTCATGCTCAGGAACGCGCTGAGCTGGATGAAGCCGGGGTACACGCGGCGCATGTAGCCGGGGTGCGGCCACGGCACGTGGGTGATCAGGTTCTTCTCGAACCACTCGATGGGCTTGCTGGTGGCCAGGGTGTTCACGCCGGTGGGGTTGATGCGGCAGTCCACCGGGCCGGCCATCAGCGTGAGGCTGGTGGGCTGGTCGGGGTGGTCGTCCTCGGCCATGATGGCCGTGGCCACCAGCGCCGCCACGCAGGGCTGGCAGACGGCGATCACATGCGTGCCCGGGCCGATGGCTTCGATGAAGCGGATCATGTGCTCGGCGTAATCGTCCAGCGCAAAGGCGCCGTGTTTCAGCGACACGTCGCGGGCGTTGTGCCAGTCGGTGATGTAGACGTCGTGGTCCTGCAGCAGCGTGCGCGTGGTCTCGCGCAGCAATGTGGCGAAGTGGCCCGACAGCGGCGCCACCAGCAGCACCTTGGGTTGGGCGGCCTCGTTGGCGGCCAGGGTTTTCTTGAAGTGCAGCAGGCTGCCGAACGGCTGCTTCATCACGACTTCTTCGGTGATGGGGAATTCGCGTTCGCCCACCGTGATGCTGGCGATGCCGTAGCTCGGCCGGCTGTGCGTCAGGCGCATGCGCGACAACACGTCGCAGGCGGCGGCCATCTTGCGCAGCGGGCTGCTTTCAGTGCCGGGGAGCCAGAAGGCCGCGCTGAGGCTTTGGGCTATGAGACGCAGTGGCGACGTCATGTCGGACTGAAGTTGATAGGCCTGGTAAAGCATCTTTTGAATGGTTCCTGTGTGGAAGGCTTCTGGCCGTTTGTGCATTCAGCAGGCAAGTTACGGGCCAGTTACTTCTGGTCTGTCGCGAAAGTGATTGCCAGCGTGGGCACAATGGTGCACATGCCCGTGTAAGTTTTGACAGGCAGCACGGGTTCTGGCACAGGCCTTGCACTGCAGTCCGCACAACCCAAGGAGCACAAGCATGGCCAAGGCCGAATTGACGATCAGCAGCAAGAACTACGGCGCCTGGGCATTGCGCGGCTGGCTGATGGCCAAGTTGGCGGGGCTGGAGTTCACCGAGAACGTGGTCTCGCCCGACGACCCGGCCATGAAGGCCGAGATGCTGCTGCTTTCCTCGTCGATGCTGGTGCCATCGCTGGTGCACAACAAGATCAAGGTCTGGGACACGCTGGCCATCGGCGAATATTTGAACGAGGTCAAGCCCAAGGCCGGGCTGCTGCCCGCCGATGCCGCCGCCCGGGCCCACTGCCGCGCCATCTGCGGCGAAATGCATTCGGGCTTCAGCTCGCTGCGCGCGGCACTGCCGATGAACATCAAGGGCCGCTTCCCCAACTTCAAGATCTGGTCGCGGGCCCAGGCCGACATCGACCGGGTGCTGGCGATCTGGAAGGAGTGTTTCGGCGCCTATGGCGGGCCGTTCCTGTTCGGCAAGACGCCCTGCATGGCCGACGCGATGTACGCGCCGGTGGTCACGCGTTTCCTCACCTACGACGTCGCGCTGGACAAGGCGAGCGTCGCGTACTGCAAGCGGGTGATGGAGTTGCCGGCGATGAAGGAGTGGTTCGCGGCGGCGAAGACGGAGCCGGAAGAGATCGACGAGCTCGAC
>JAQGMQ010000364.1 GCA_028292305.1 Rhodoferax sp. | reverse complement strand
CTGTCGCGCTTCAGCGAGGAAGAGCGGCTCGAGGTGCTGCAGCGGACGCCGATGACCGCGATCACGCCGTACACCGAGACCGATCCCGGCAAGCTGATGGCGCGCATCCGCGAGTCGGCCGACAAGGGCTTCGCCATCGTGATGAACGAGACGGTGCTGGGAGACATCTCGGTGGCGGCGCCGATCACGGACCACCGGGGCATGGCGGTGGCGGCGATCAACATCTCGGTGCCCACCACGCGCTGGACCGCGGCCACCGCCGAGAAGGAACTTGTGCCGCATGTACAGGTGGCGGCCACCTCGATCTCCAAGGCCAAGTTCGCCAACTACAGCTGAAACGCAGGCGCCCCGTCAGAGCCGTGCCAGGCGCGCGCGGTGGTCCGGCGACAGCGCATTGGCATCCAGCATGTCGGCGCGCGGCACGCCCAGCAGACGCAGCGTGATCTCGAATTCGTCGCGCAAGATCTGCAGCACGTCCCGCACGCCTTGCGGCCCGGTGGAGGCCAGGCCGTACAGCGGCGCGCGGCCCAGCAGCACGGCTTTTGCGCCCAGTGCGCGGGCCTTGGCGATGTCGCTGCCGCGGCGCACGCCGCTGTCCACGAACACGTCCAGGCCGGTGCCCACGGCGTCGATGACCGCGGGCAGGATCTCCAGCGGGCTCGGCGCACTCTCCAGCTGCCGACCGCCGTGGTTCGACAGCACGATGCCGCTCACGCCATGGCGTTGGGCCAGCACCGCGTCGTCCACTGAGAGGACGCCCTTCACCAGCACGTTGCCGCGCCAGTGGTCGCGCAGCCAGGCCACGGCGTCCCAGTCGAGCGCCATGTCCATCTGCCGGCTCATGGCCGCGGCCTGCAGGTTGATGTTCACCTGCGTGCCCGCGCTTTTGGCCAGGTTCACCAGTTGCGGCGACCCACCCTGGCGCAGCATGCGCGCGCACCAGCGCGGGTGGGTGGCCAGGTCGAGCAGCAGCTTGGGTGTGATGCGCAGCGGCATCTTGAAGCTGTTGCGCACATCGTGGTCACGCTTGCCGTGGACCATGGTGTCCGCCGTCACCATCAGCGTTGAAAAGCCCAGCGCCTGCGCCCGCTGCATCATGGTCTCGGCGATGCGGCGGTCCTGCTGCACATACAGCTGCAGCCACAAGTCACCATCTGTTGACGCACGCACGTCCTCCAGCAGCGAGGTCGATGCGGTGGACATGGCGAACGGCAGGCCGGCGGCATGGGCTGCCTGCGCCAGGGCTTCCTCGGCACGCGGCCAGTACAGGCCGTTCAGCCCGGTCGGGCCGACGATCGCCGGAAAGCTTTGCCGGCGGCCGTACAGCGAGACCGACGCATCCACCGTGGTCACGTCGCGCATGATGCGGGGCTGGAAGATCAGCCGCTCGTAGGCGGCCAGGTTGCGGTCCAGCGTGCGCCCGTCCTCGGCGCCACCATCGAGGTAGTCGAAGGCGAAGCGCGACAGGCGGCGGCGCGCAAGGGCGCGGTAGTCCTTGACGGCAGGCAGCACGTGGGCCGGCTCAGCGCGGAAATTCGGACACGGCCAGTTGCCGGGTCAGCTCGGCCCGCAGGCGGCCCTGCAAGTCGGCGGCCGGTGACACCAGCGGGTCGAGCATGCGCGGCGCGTCCACGCCGATCAGGTCCATCACCGATTTGATCGGGCCGGGGTTGGTCTCGGCAAAGGCCATGTCCATCAGCGGCATCAGCTGGCGGTGGGCCAGCAGTGCCTCGGTGGTCTTGCCGGCAATGGCCAGATCGTAGATGTGTTTCCAGGCCTTGGGCAGCAGGCTGGCGGTGACGACGATGCCGCCCTTTGCGCCCGCGGCCAGGTGCAGCGGAAACAGCGAGTCTTCGCCGCTGAGCACGGTGAAGGACGCGTCCACGCCTGCCACCACGCGCAGGAAATGGTACATGTCGGTGTTGCAGGCCTTCATGCCGATGATGCGTTCGTGGCGCGACAGCTCGTGCAGGATCTCGGGGTTGATCGCCACGCGTGTGCGGTACGGAATCTCATAGATCAGGATCGGCAACGGCGACGTGTCGGCGAAGCGCAGGAAGTAGTCGCGCACCCCGGCCTGCGTGGGGTTGGTGTAGTAGGGCGTGAGCACCATCAGCGCGTCCACCCCCACGTCGGCGAAGGCCTTGCCGACTTCGAGCGCATCGTGAAACCCGGGGTCGAGTACGCCCGGTATCACCGGCACCTGGCCGGCCACGGCGTCGACGCAGGTCTTGGCCATCTTCACGCGTTCGGTACGGGCCAGCGAGCCGTATTCACCGGTGCCGCCGAGTGGCACCAGGCCGTCGATGCCCTGCTTCAGCAAATACGCGACGAGCTTTTGCGTGGCTTCGACGTTGATCGAATCGTCGGCGTTGACGGGGGTGGGAATGGCGGGCAATACGCCGCGCAGACGGGTCGCGTCCATGGGAAATCCTTGAAGAAAAAGGTCTGAGAAAAAGAGGGAGTTCAGCGCGCCAGGCTGCGCCGCCGCAGCCGGTCGGCGATCCAGATCAAAGCCGCCACGAAGACGAACAGGCAGGTCGACACGGCGGCGATCACCGGCGATATCTGCAGCGTAACCTCGTCCCAGAACTGCTTGGGCAGGGTCGAGTTGAGCCCGCCCGACGCAAACAGCGAAATGGTGAGTTCGTCGAACGAGGTGGCAAATGCAAACAGGAACGACGACAGCAGGCCGGCCATGAGGATCGGGAACGTCACATGCCGCAGCGTCTGCAGCGGCCGCGCGCCCAGGCTCTGCGCGGCCAGG
>JAQGMQ010000926.1 GCA_028292305.1 Rhodoferax sp. | reverse complement strand
ATATCCGAAACACAAAACCATAGCAATTGGGATAATCATTTGTGAAACGATCTCGGTAATGTTAGTGAGGTAGTTGGGGTTCTCCAGCGGGTGTGCGGAGTTTGCACCAAACCAGCCGCCACCATTTGTACCTAAGTGTTTAATAGCGATCATTTGCGCAGCCGGGCCACGCGATACGTGTACTGTATCACCCTGTAAGGATATAAACTGATCTTTACCTGCATAGCTGCTTGGCGTGCCGTTAAAGGTTAGTATAAGTGCTACAACTATAGATAAAGGCAACAATAAACGTGTTATAGCCCTCAAAAAGTAGTTCCAGAAGTTACCCAGATCAGTAGTGGTTTTATCACGGAAGGCTTTAAACATTCCTATAGCGCAAGCTATACCTGTTGCGGCGCTTACAAAATGCAGAAACATGAAAATAAAGTGCTGTATAAGATAGCTTGCACCGCTTTCGCCGCTGTAGTGCTGCAGGTTACAGTTTACTACAAAGCTGATGATGGTATTAAAGGCCAGGTCGGCAGTCATGCCGGGATTACCATCCGGGTTTAGCGGAAGCTTATCCTGATTCATCAGTACAAAAAAGCCGTAAACCAACCAAAGCAGGTTAATGCACATCATGGCTTTTAAAAATTGTTTCCAGTTCATCGGCTCGTTAGGGTTAATGCCGGACAGTTTATAAATGCCTTTTTCTAAGGGCTTCATAAAATCTGTCCAAACATTTTCGCCGGCAAACATTTTTGCCAGATACTTGCCCAGCGGAATGCCAATTACAAGCATTAAGGCAAACGAGGCAATGATTCCAAATAGTTCTGTGTTCATTGTGTTAGATTAAAAGTTTTCGGGTTTAAGCAGTACGTATACCATGTATAGGAAAACTGCAATGGAAATGATGAATAGTGCGATCATGATAATTAGATTTTTTCGAACCAGTCGATGGATTTAAAAATGAACCACCAGCTAATAAGGATGGCGAGGAAAAGAAGTATTGTGATCATTATATTAATATTTTGACCACCTATGCCAATACAAATGCCGCGAAAATTGAATTTCTTATAAATAATTGGAATTCAATTGTTTAATACATTTGCAGGCTGATCTGGAAAGTATTGAAAACAAAAAACCCTACCAAAATGGAAGGGTTAATTATCAATATGAAAAGTTAAAGCGATTAATACCTATCAAAAAACAGAGCGTATAAAGAGGGTCTTGCTCAAATTCAATGTTAAAAAGTGTTAGATTGTACTTTCTTCCCGCAATAATCCTAAGCTAAACCGTATTCCTCTATTTTGCGGTAAAGTGTGGTTAAACCGATACCCAGGAGCCTGGCGGTTTCGGTTTTATTACCTTTGGTATGGGCTAGTACTTTGCTGATGTGCTGCTTTTCGATACTTTGCAAATCAAGCGAATTGCTGTTGGTATTTTGATTATCAAACTGAGGTGGCAGTACATCTGGCGTCAGGGTATCGTCGGCCAGTATCACCGCACGTTCCATTACATTCTTTAATTCTCGGATGTTGCCTTTCCACTGATGGTTGTTAAGCAGAGTCACAAACTCATCCGTCATTTTTACGGGCTTGCCCGCTTTGTCGGCAAATTGCTTAAGGTAGTATTTGGCCAGAATTTCTATATCGCCCCGGCGTTCGTTCAAGGATGGCAGGGAGATAGTAAATACAGATAACCGGTAAAAAAGATCCAATCTAAATTTGCCTTCATCCGCCTCTTTTTGCAGATCGCGGTTAGTAGCTGCCATAATGCGGATGTTCACTTTGGTGGTTTGCGTATCACCCAATTTGATGAAGGTTTTGTTTTCCAGCACGCGCAATAATTTAGCCTGCAGTTCCAAGCTCATCTCTCCTATCTCGTCTAAAAATATGCTACCATGCTGGGCTTCTTCAAACAAACCTTTTTTGTCTCTTACAGCCCCGGTAAACGCCCCGGCTTTGTAGCCAAACAGTTCACTTTCCAGCAAATCGGCGCTAAAGCTGCTGCAGTTGATGGCCACAAAAGGCATTTGCCTGCGTTGGCTCTCGTAGTGTATGGCTGATGCAAAAACTTCTTTGCCCGTTCCGGTCTCGCCCAACAGTAATACAGTGGTATCTGTAGCGGCAACTTTACGGGCAAAGTTTACAGCATCAACAACAGCCTGCGATTGGCCAATAATCTGTGCGAAACTGAATTTGCTGCTAATCTTTTTATCTGCATTGAAAGCGTTTTGCTGCAGCTGTGCCTTTTCAACTGCCTGGTTCAGCAGCGGGATAATCTTATCGTTATCATCGCCTTTAACTATATAATTGAAAGCGCCATTCTTAATGGATTGTACACCATCGTTAATGGTACCATAAGCGGTAAGGTTGATTACCTCAATATAAGGCTTTTTGCTTTTAAGAGTTTTTACAAGGTCTACTCCGTTTACATCAGGCAGCTTTACATCACTTAGCACAACCAATATATCTTCTTGTTCAAGCAGTATAATACCTTCTTTACCTGTAAACGCCTGCATAACACGAAATCCCTCCAAGCCGATGATGCGGGTGAGCAGATCATTTAGCTTTTTTTCGTCATCAATGATAAGGATGGTTGCTTGCATACGGCTGATATATTGTGCAATAATAATAATTTAAGAGTGCTGTGTTATTAATTAATCAGTAAATCAATTATTATAAGCAAGGTTTGATTCCATCCAAAGTAGATCTGCCCTTACTGAATTATCATTGCTTTTGAGTAAGTCACCATTAGAAACATCACCTCCATAAAATGCTTATGCTTTCTCTTAAAACAGATTTAATTTGCCTTTCCAAAATATGATAATACTCGAAAAAGATGTAACCTATAATAATACTTTACGTAACATTAGTTAATTTTCACCAATTAATTAACTAT
>JAQGMQ010000362.1 GCA_028292305.1 Rhodoferax sp. | reverse complement strand
TGGGTTCGGCCACGGCCCAGGTCTACCTGGCCTCGCCCTACACCGTGGCGGCCTCGGCGCTGCGCGGGCGCGTCACCGATCCGCGCGAGGTGCTGGCATGACGGCCGGCCGCGTCTGGAAATTCGGCGCCGACATCGACACCGATGCGCTGGCGCCCGGCGCCTACATGAAGCTCGGCATCGAGGCCATCGCGCCGCATTGCCTGGAAGCCGTGCGGCCCGAGTTCGCGGCCAGCGTGCAGGCCGGCGACGTGATCGCGGCCGGGCCGAACTTCGGCATCGGCTCGTCGCGCGAGCAGGCCGCGGCGGCGCTGGTGCAGCTGGGCGTGAAGGCGGTGATCGCGCCGTCGTTCAGCGGCCTGTTCTTTCGCAACGCGTTCAACCTGGGACTGCTGCTGCTGACTTGCGCCGAGGCGGAGAGGCTGGCCGAGGGCGAACGCGTGGCGCTCGACCTGCAACGACTGGCGGTCGTCAACGCGGCGGGCGAGCGGCTCGTCTGCGAACCCATCCCGGGCTTTCTGCTGGACATGGTGGCGGCCGGCGGGCTGATGAATCAACTGAGACTGCAACGAGGAAAAAACCGATGAACCCCTTGCGTGTGGTGCGCGCCGAGTCCATGCCCGATGACACGCCCGCGGTGCCGGTGGTGATCGTCGGCGCCGGCGCCTGTGGGCTGACCGCGGCGACCCGCCTCGCCGACGCCGGCATCGCCTGCGTGCTGCTGGAACGCGATGCCGTGCCGAGCGGATCGACGGCGCTGTCGTCGGGCTTCATTCCCGCGGCCGGCACCCGGGTGCAGCGTGCGCTGGGCATCGAGGACACGCGCCAGACCTTCGCCGAGGACATCCAGGCCAAGGCCCATGGCGACGCGGCACCGCACCTGGTGGCGGCCTACAGCGAGGCCGTCGTCCAGGCCATCGATGCACTCGAAGAAAAACACGGCCTGCAATTCGAAGTGCTCGATGGCTTTCTGTACCCCGGCCACCGGGTGCGCCGCATGCACGCCGTGGCCGAGCGCACGGGCGCCGCGCTGATGGCGCAACTGGAGCGCGCGGCCAGCACGGCCGGTGCCGACATCCTCACCCAGGCGCTGGTGCGCGAACTGTGGGTCGACGCGGCCGAGCGCATCGTCGGCGTGGGCTACGAGCGGCCCGACGGCCACCTCGAATACCTGGCCTGCGAGGCGCTGGTGCTGGCCTGCAACGGCTACGGCGGCAATGCGGCCATGGTGCGCGAGCTGCTGCCGGCCATGGCCGAGGCCATCTTCGCCGGCCACGTGGGCAACGACGGCAGCGCACTGGCCTGGGGCCGGCAGCTGGGCGCGCGGGCGGCCGACCTGGGCGGCTACCAGGGCCATGGCTCTTGGGCCGTTCCGCAGGGCGCGCTGATGAGCTGGGCCGTGATGATGGAAGGCGGCGTGCAGATCAACGCCGACGGCGCGCGCTTCCACGACGAAACGCTGGGCTATTCGGAAGCGGCCGTGCACGTGCTGGGTCAACCCGGCGGCGTGGCCTGGAACGTGTTCGACGGGCCGCTGCTGGCCATGGTGCGCGGCTTCCCGGATTTCGTCGACGCCGAGAAAGCCGGCGCGCTCAAGTCAGCAACTGATGAAGCCGCACTGGCACGCACCATCGGCTGCGCCGAAGACGCGCTGCGGGCCACGCTGGCGCGGGTCGCGCCCGGCCAGCCCGATGGCTTCGGCCGCAGCTTCAAGCGCGCGCTGCAGGCCCCTTTTTATGCCGTCAAGGTGACGGGCGCGCTGTTCCACACCCAGGGCGGGCTGGACATCGACGCCGACTGCCGTGTGCTGCGGCAGGACGGCAAGCCCCTGCCCAACCTGCTGGCGGCCGGCGGCGCGGCGCGCGGCGTGTCGGGCAATGCCGTATGGGGCTACCTGTCGGGCAACGGCCTGCTTAGCGCGGTGGGCGGCGGCTGGATCGCGGCCGGCACCGTGGCGGCCGACCTGGCTCCCTGAAACTTTCACTTCAACGACTACGTCTGCTGTCATGACCACTTCATTCAAACAACGGCTGGCCGAGCCCCGGGCCGTGCTGGCACCCGGCGTGTACGACGCGCTGACCGCTCTCATCGCCGAACAAAGCGGCTTCGAGGCGCTGTATCTTTCGGGCGCCTCGATCGCCTACACGCGGCTGGGCCGGTCCGACATCGGCCTGACCACCGCCACCGAAGTCGCCGACACGCTGGCCCGCATCACCGAGCGGGTCGCCACGCCGGTCATCGTCGACGCCGACACCGGCTTCGGCAACGCGCTCAACACCATGCGCACCGTGAAAGCCTTCGAGCGCGCCGGCGCGGCCATGCTGCAGATCGAAGACCAGACCTTCCCCAAACGCTGCGGCCACCTGGACGGCAAGACCGTGGTGCCGGTGGCCGAGATGTGCGGCAAGCTCAAGGCCGCGCTCGACGCACGCACGTCCAGCGACACGCTGATCCTGGCGCGCACCGACGCCCTGGCGGTGGAAGGCTGGGACGCCGCGATGGACCGCGCCGAGGCCTACCTGGCCTGCGGCGTGGACGCGCTGTTCATTGAAGCCCTGCGCACGCCCGAGCAGATGGCCGATGCCTGCCAGCGCTTCGCCGGCCGCATCCCGCT
>JAQGMQ010000071.1 GCA_028292305.1 Rhodoferax sp. | reverse complement strand
CCACGGGCGCGGATTCTCCGGTGATCGCGCTCACATCCACCGAGGCCACGCCTTCGATGACTTCGCCGTCGAGCGGGACCATGTCGTTCGCTTCAACCAGCACAACGTCGCCCTTGCGCAAATTTTCTGCTTGCTCAGGCAACCACGTTCCGCCATGCTGGGGCAGCTTGAGCTTCTTCGCCCAGGTGCTCTTCTTCAGCCCGCGCAGCGACGCCGCCTGCGCCTTGCTGCGGCCTTCGGCCAAGGCCTCGGCGAAGTTGGCGAACAGCACGGTGAACCACAGCCAGATGCTCACGCCGAGGATGAAGCCCGACTGCTCCTGCGACTGCAGCCACAGCAAGGTGGTGGCGATGCTGCCGATGTAGACGACGAACATCACCGGGTTGCGCCACTGCACGCTGGGCTTCAGCTTGGCGAAGGTGGCGACCAACGCGGGCTTCATCAGCGCCGGGTCGAGCAGGATCAGTTTTTTAGCGTTGTTGTTCATGGTTTTCTCCGGGCTCACTGGGTGGACCAGAGCATCAAATGTTCGACCATCGGGCCGAGCGCGAGGGCCGGCACGTAGTTCAGCAGGCCGACCAGCAACACCGTGCCGATCAGCAGCGTGACGAACAGCGGGCCATGCGTGGGCATGGTGCCGGCCGTCACCGGCAGCCGCTTCTTGGCGGCCAGCGCGCCGGCAATGGCCAGCACCGGCACGATCACGCCGAAGCGGCCGAACCACATTGCCAGGCCGAGCAGCGTGTTGTAGAAGGGTGTGTTGGCCGACAGGCCGGCGAAAGCACTGCCGTTGTTGTTGCCGGCCGAGGTCAGCGCGTACAGGATCTCCGAGAAGCCATGCGCGCCGGGGTTGGCGATGCCGGCTTTGCCACCGGCCGCCATTACCGCCACGGCCGCGCCGAGCAGCACCACGATGGGCGTGACCAGGATGGCGATCGAGGTCAGCTTCATCTCGTGCGCCTCGATCTTCTTGCCCAGGTATTCGGGCGTGCGGCCGATCATCAGCCCGGCGATGAACACCGCCAGGATGGCGAAGATCAACATGCCGTAGAGGCCCGTGCCCACGCCGCCGAACACCACTTCGCCGAGCTGCATCATCACCAGCGGCACCATGCCGCCCAGGGGCGTGAGCGAGTCGTGCATCACGTTGACCGCGCCGCACGATGCCGCGGTGGTGATCACCGCGAACAGGGCGGAGGCGTTGATGCCGAAGCGCACGTCCTTGCCTTCCATGTTGCCGCCGGCCTGGCTGGCGCTGGCCATCTGGTCGACGCCTAGCGGCGGCAACAGCGGATTGCCCAGCTGTTCGGCCGGCGTGATGCAGGCCACGGCAATCACGAACATCAGCGTCATCGCGGCCAGCACGGCCCAGCCCTGGCGGATGTCGCCCACCTGGCGGCCGAACGCGAAACACAACGCCGCCGGGATCAGGAAGATCGAGATCATCTGCAGGAAGTTGGTCAACGCGTTCGGGTTCTCGTAGGGGTGCGCCGAGTTGGCGTTGAAGAAGCCGCCGCCGTTGGTGCCGAGCATCTTGATGGCTTCCTGCGAGGCCACCGGGCCCATGGCCAGCGTTTGGGTGGCGCTGGTCTTGTCTTCCATCAGCGGCGCGCCGGCCGCGTCTTTCAACGGCTGGCCATCGGCACCGAGCCTGGGCACCTGGTAGCTGGTGACTTCGAGGGTGGTCACGTCCTTGTAGGCGTCGAAATTCTGGATCACGCCATTGCCCGCGAGGAACAGCGCGAACACCAGCGACAGCGGCAACAGCAGCCAGACGGTGATGCGGGTCAGGTCGACCCAGAAGTTGCCGATCACACCCGTTGAACGCGCGGCGAACCCGCGGATCAACGCGAACAACACGGCGATGCCGGCGGCGGCCGAGACGAAGTTCTGCACCGTGAAGGCCAGCATCTGCGTGAGGTAGCTCATCGTCGACTCGCCGGCATAACCCTGCCAGTTGGTGTTGGTGACGAAGCTCACCGCGGAGTTGAAGGCCGAGTCGGGCGTGATGGCGGCCATGCCCGCGGGGTTGAACGGCAGCATGCCCTGCAGGCGCTGCAGCAGGTACACCACCAGCACACCGAGCGCGCTGAAGGCCAGCAGCGCCAGCGCGTAGGCTTTCCAGTGCATGGACTGCTCGGGTGCCACGCCGGCCAGCCGGTACAGCGGGGCCTCGATGCGCTGCATGAAGCGCGGGATGTTGCCGGTGCACAGGCGTGCCAGCCAGACGCCGAGCGGCCAGGCCAGGGCCAGCAGCACGACGAGGAACAGGGCCAGCAGGCCCCAGGCGGAGGGTTGCATGAGGACCATCAGAATTCCTCGGCGCAGATCAGCGCGTAGACCAGATAGGCCAGCAGCAACACGGCGCACAGGCCGCCGAAGCCGTAGAGAATTTCGAGCGCGATCATGACCGCACCCCTTGCGACGGGGCCAGCTTCTGGAAGGCCATTACCAGCCACACCATCGCGGTCCACAGCAGGGCTATTGCCCCGATCCAGATGACATCCATACCCATTTGAGCCACTTCACTTCCTTGAGAAATCGATGGCCCAAGCTTAGGAAACGGCACGTAAAAACGGCGCAGAGAGTCTGCGCCGGGGTATCAAGAAAGTATAAAAATCGGGCCTGCCGTGCAGGCTGCACGGGGCTCGCAGCTAGGCGATGCGTTCGGCTTCGTAGCGCTGCGCCCAGCGTTCGCGCCAGGCCGGGAACTCGGCGACCGGCATCGGCTTGCCCATGTAGTAGCCCTGGGCTTCGTCGCAGGTGAGCTCGCGCAGCAGGTCCCAGGCGGCGCCGGTCTCCACCCCCTCGGCGACCACGCTCAGGCCCAGGTTGTGCGCCAGGTCGATGGTGGAGCGCACGATCTTCGCGTCGTCGGGGTCGTTCTCCATGCCCATCACGAAGGACTTGTCGATCTTGAGCTCGTCGACGGGCAGGCGCTTCAGGTAGGCCAGCGAAGAATAGCCGGTGCCGAAGTCGTCGATGGACAGCTTGAAGCCGAGTTCGGACAACTGGTTCAGCGTGGTCTCGGCGCGCTGCGGGTCGTCCATGATGGCGCTCTCGGTGATCTCCAGGCAGAACGACGACGACGACGCGGCATGGGTGGCCAGCAGCACGGCGAGCTTGGCCGGGAAGTCGGGGTCCATCAGGTCGCGGGTCGACAGGTTGATGGCCACGCGCAGGGGCTGGTCGGCCTGGCCGGATTGCGTGCCGTGCTGGAGGCTGCTCCATTGGCGCGCGACTTCGTTGAACATCCACAACGTGAGCTGGCGGATGAAGCCGGTCTGCTCGGCGAACGGGATGAAGGCGACGGGCGGGATCAGGCCGCGCGTCGGGTGCTGCCAGCGCACCAGCGCTTCGGCGGCCATCACTTCGCCGGTCTTGAGCGAAATCTTGGGCTGCAGGAAAAGCCGCAGCTCGTGGTTCTGCACCGCGTGGCGCAGCTCGGACAACAGCGACAGCGTCTGCGTGCTCGACGAGTCGAGTGCGGCGTCGTAGAGCTGCGTCACGGTGGTGTTGCGCTTGGCCGCGTACATGGCGACTTCGGCGCGGCTCAAGAGCGCGTCGACGTCCACCGCGTGTTCGGGCCAGCAGGCGATGCCGATGCTGGCGCTGAGGTCGACGGTCTGGTCGTCGTAGGTCAACGGGATCTCGAACGAACGCACGATCAGCTGGGCCACGGCCATGGCGGTCGACGCATTGGCCGTGGGCAGCAGCACGGCGAATTCGTCACCGCCCAGGCGGGCCACCAGTGCGGCTTCCTGGTGCTCGACCTGCACCAGCAGGCGCTCGGCCACGGCTTTGAGCAAGCGGTCGCCAAGCGCGTAACCCAGCACGTCGTTCACGTGTTTGAAGCGGTCCAGATTGAGCGTGACCACGGCCAGCGGCATGCGCTGCGACAGGTTCACTTCCTGGCGCGTGGCGATGGCTTCCTTCACCGCGTCGCGGAAACGCACCCGGTTGGGCAGGCGCGTCAGCCGGTCCCAGTAGGCGAGCTGCTGGATCTCGTTCTGGCTGATGGCGATGTTCATGCGCATGCGGTCGAAGGCGTTGGCCAGGTCGCCGATCTCGTCGCGCCGCGCCGTGTGTTCCATGCGCTGGTCGTAGTGGCCTTCGCCCAGGCGTTCGGCGGCCTGCACCAGTGAACGCAGCGGCGTGGTCACGCGGCGTGCGGTCCAGGCGCTGCCCAGGCCGAACAGCAGCAGGCCCGCGCCGGTGATGACCAGCAGCGTGATCTGCAGCTGGCTGAACGGGCCGATCGCGTGTTCCAGCGACTGCAGCAACAGGATGCTGATGTCGCCGCCGATGGCGCGCTGGTCGATGCGGCGGATGATCAGGGTGTCGCCCTGGCTCTGGAATTCGGACACGCCCAGGCCGGCCTTTTCCAGGTCGGCCAGATTGTCGGGCGGCAGCGTGTTGAGCACGATGTCGACCGGGCCGGCCACGCCGCCGCTCTGCAGCACCAGCCGCGTTCCGGAGAGTTGGTAGAGGTTGTCGGCCAGCGCCTGCTCGGTGGGGAAACCCATCACGATCCAGCCGATCAGCAGCGGCGCCCGCAGCGGCACCATGACGAACAAATGCGGCTTGCCGGCCACCATGGCCAGCTGGCCGCCTTTGTCGTTGCCCTGCAGCGGCTGGGCGATCTGCTTGAGCAGGGCGGCGTCCATGGTGGGGCCGCCGCCGTTCACGGCCAACGCGTTGAAGCTGGTGTCGAGGTAGGCCGTGACGGCCGCGCCGATGCGTTCGCCCTGGTTTTCGAGCGCCGAGCTGATGGTGTCCATGTCCTGCGAGTTGACGGCCGCCCGAAAGCCGAAATCGGTGGCCAGCACCGCGGCGCCCTGCACCAGGCGCTGCGCCTTTTGTTCGATCAGGCTGCGGAACACCCGTTCGCCGACCACCAGTTCACGCGCCACCTGGCTGCGCGCATTGCGCTCGATGCTGGCGTGCACCACCACCATGCCCGCCGCCTGCACCAGCAGCAGCAGGGCCAGCGACAGCGCCACGATGCGCGTCGACAGGCGCCAGTCAGTGAAGTCTGGCCAGAGGCGCATTCACGGTTCCAGGCCTGGAACGCGTACGGCCGCGTTGCTGGTGGTGGCGGACACCGCCACGGCCTGGTCGAGTGCCGGCGCGCCCACCGGCAAACGCTGGTGCCAGACGCGCAGGCGGTAGTCGCCGGGCGGCACGTTGTTGAGTGTGAGCTTGCCGTCGGCGCCGCTGCGGCCGTAGTACGGGGTTTCGACGATCACCACCCAGGCGGCCATGTTGTCGTGGATGTTGCAGCCAAGCACGGCGATGCCGGGCTTGTCGAACACCACCGGGCTGGCAAGCGTGCCGGTGTAGAGCTTCAGCTCGAAGGTCTTGGCCGGTGAGAACGAGTAGACGTGGTGGCGAACGTTGTCGCGGTTCGGAAAGGTGACCGAGGTGCCGGCCGTGACCACGTTCACCTGCGGCGTGAACTGCCGCGACTGCTGGGCGATCTCGGCGTTCTGAAGTGGCTTGGATGCGGCCTTGGCGCTGGCCGACTCGAGGAACACCACCGCGTCGCCCAACGCCTTGCCGCTGGCCTCCTGAACTTGCACCTGCAATGTGCCCGCCCCGGCGGCTGCAGAGCAAACAACGAGGACGGCGGCCTGGAGGCAGAAGCGGGTGTGGTTCATGGCAGGGTGTTCGGCGTGGCGTCTAAGACGTAACTGCTTGTGAATTTACCTGATGCAGTGTAGCGATCAGACCAGACTCTGCGGGCTTTGCCAAAATCCGGTCGTTCCTGTGCACTTTGCCCGCGTCCCAGGCATAAAAGTGTGCAACGAAACCTACGGTCGTGTTGACGCTCAGCCGCAAGGGCCGGTGTGCCCGGGGGCCACGCCGTCACAGCTCGGCCTTGAGGTAATGCGCGCCGGCAATGGGGTTGTGGTAGTACGGGGCGATGCCTTCGAAGCCCAGGTCTTCGTACAGCGCGCGGGCGGCTTCCATGTCGTCCAGGGTGTCGAGCAGCACGCAGTGGTAGCCGGCGGCGCGGGCTGCGTCGAGCGCGGCTTCCACCAGTTGCCGGCCCAGGCCGAAGCCGCGGAAGGCCTTGCGCACGTAGAGCCGTTTCATTTCGCTGGCGTTGGGGTAGTCCACGTCTTCGAGCGGGCGCAGCGCGCAGCAGCCCGCCAGTTCACCGTCGACCAGCGCCATCAGCAGGGCGCCGCGTGGCGGGGCATACAGGCCGGGCAGGGTGGCCAGTTCTTCATCGAAGGCCTGGAAGCACAGGTCGACGCCCAACTGGTCGGCGTATTCCTGGAAGATGGTGCGCATGGCGTCGATTTCCTCGGGTTCAACCGGGGTGCGCAGCGCGATCGATGGAGTGTTCAAAACGGCGGGAGTGGGCAAGAAGAAGGGAGCATGCAATCGGCGTTTTCAGTTTATCCGCAGACCCGGCCACTCGCCAAGGCCTGGCGACCCCGCCGCCACAGTTGCGACAGCATTCAAGGCGTGCCGAGGTTGACCAGCCACGTCACGCCGGCCACACACACCGCCAGCACCACCGCGGCGCCGATGCGCGACAGGGCGTCGTCGCGCGACGACGGCACGGGGTGGGCGATCTCCTTGTCGCCATGCACCATCGGCGCCACCAGGCCCATCTTGCGCCAGCTGTAGAAAAGGATGGCGGCCAGGTGCAGCACCACCAGCCCGATCACGATCCACTGGCCCACCTGGGTGTGGTACCAACTGGCTTTCTCTACCGTTTCACTTGAGACGAAACGGGTGAGCGGCCCGGAGAACGCGATTTCGTCGTCGCTCATGAGGCCCGAGCCCACCTGCACCGCCAGGAAGATCAGCAACGCGAAGACCGAGCCCGCGCCCAGCGGCGTGTGGCCCACGGAATGCTCGGGCTTGCCCTGGCCCTTGAGGTAGCGCAGCACCGTGCCCGGCGCGTAGATGAACGAGCCGAACCGCGACCAGCGCCCACCCACCAGGCCCCACACCAGCCGGAACAGCAGCAGGCTCAGCACCGCATAACCCAGCCGCAGGTGCCAGGCCATGGCGTTGCCGCCGATATAGGCCGTGGCCACCAGGGCGACGATGCAGACGGCCAGCAGCCAATGGAAAACACGTGTGGGCAAGTCCCAGACGCGAACGGTATTCTTCTGCATGTTCTTCTCCTGGCGCGTGTGGGGCTGAAATGCCTTCTGTGGCGCCGCGTGGTTGTAGCGCCAAAGCCGGGCCTGCGCAATGTTGAAAGTTCCAGCAAAACCGGCGCGGCGAAATTACACTGCGCTCGGCTGCTTGTAAAAAATGTTAACCCCACGAAAGAAAAATAGCATGAAAGTTGTTGTTTCACTCGTTCTCGCCGCATCGGCACTGGCGCTCTCGGTGCCGGCTTCTGCGCAGTTCGCCAAACCCGAAGACGCCATCAAATACCGCCAGAGCGCGTTGTTTGTCATGAGCCAGCACTTCGGGCGCATCGGTGCCATGGTCAACGGCCGGGTGCCGTTCGACGCCAAGGCCGCGGCCGACAACGCCGACATCGTCGCCACCATGGCCCAGCTGCCGTGGGCGGCTTTTGGCCCGGGCACCGACAAGGGCAACACCAAGGCCAAGCCCGAAATCTGGGCCGAGCAGGCCAAGTTCAAGGAGCACAGCGACAAGCTGATCGCCGAAACCGGCAAGCTCGCGGTGGCCGCCAAGACCGGCAATCTGGACACGCTGAAGACGGCGTTCGGCTCCACGGCCGGATCGTGCAAGGCCTGCCACGACGCGTTCCGCGCCCAGTAGCAAATTGGCGAAGTAGCAGACGCGCAACAAAAAAGCCGAAGCCATGTCGCCATGGCTTCGGCTTTTTGCCGATGGGGAAGGCGAGCGCTGCCGCGTCAGGCCTCGGCGAGCAGCTTCTCGATCAGCCGGTGCAGGTCGGCGAAATCGGGTTCGCCCACGAAACTCTTCACGATCTCGCCGCGCTTGTTGATCAGGAAGGTGGTGGGCGTCAACTGGATGTCGCCCCAGGCCTTGGCCACCGAGCCGGTATTGTCGATGGCCACCTTGAACGGCAGCTTGCGCGTCTCGGCGTAGTTCACCACGTAGGCCGGCGGGTCGTACGACATGGCCACGGCCAGTGTGTCGAAGCCCTGCGCATGGTATTTGTCGTAGGTGGCGATGACCTTGGGCATTTCGGCCACACAGGTGACGCAGCTGGTGGCCCAGAAGTTCACCAGCGTGACCCGGCCCTTGAGGTCGGCCGTCGTCTTCTGGCTGCCGTCGAGCAGCACATAGGTCGCCTGCGGCGCCACGGTGCGGCTGGTGCTCACATAATAGGCGCCAGAGCCTATCACCAGCAGGGCAGCCGCCGCGGTGGCAGCGATGAATGTTCTTTTCATTGAAGGAGAGTCCTATGGATCGACGAGATTTTAGTGCCGCAACCGCTTCCGCGCTTGCCGCCCTGTTGCTGACCACCTTTGACACCGCCCACGCACTTTCGATGGCGGACCTGACCGACCAGGAGGCGTCGACAGGCCTGAAAGCGGCGCTCGAAAAAGGCGCGTCGTCCGCGGTGAGCCTGTTGGGCCAACCTAATGGATTCCTGGGCAACGATAAAGTTCGCATTCCCTTGCCAGGTTTCTTGAACGACGCGGCCAAGCTGCTGAAAACGCTCGGCCAGGGCAAACGCGTCGACGAACTCGTCACCACCATGAACCGTGCCGCCGAAGCCGCCGTGCCGATGGCCAA
>JAQGMQ010000051.1 GCA_028292305.1 Rhodoferax sp. | reverse complement strand
CGAGCACCTCGAGCATCTGCACCGCATAGGGCTCCCAGTCGGTGGCGCAGTGCAGGTAGCCGCCCGGCTTGAGGCGCGACGCCAGCTTGGCCACCAGCGGGCCTTGTACCAGCCGGCGCTTGTTGTGGCGCTTCTTGTGCCAGGGGTCGGGAAAAAAGATGTGTGCGCCGTCGAGCATGCCCGGTGCCAGCATGTGGTCGATGACCTCGACCGCGTCATGGGCCACGATGCGGATGTTGGTGATGCCCTGTTCGCCGATGCGCTTCAGCAGCGCGCCCACGCCGGGCTGGTGCACTTCGCAGCACAGAAAGTTGACGTCGGGCAGCACGGTGGCGATGTGGGCCGTGGCCTCGCCCATGCCGAAACCGATCTCGAGCACGGTGGGCGCGGTGCGGCCGAACCCGGCCGCCAGGTCCAGCGGGCGTGCCACGTACGGCAGGGCGAAACGCGGGCCGAGTTCTTCGGTGGCCTTGGCCTGGCCGGTGGTGGTGCGGCCGGCGCGCAGCACATAACTTTTGATGGCCTTCGGATGCGCCACGTCGGCCGGGGCGCGGCCGTAGGCACGTTGGGGAGGATTCAGGGCCGCGTCTGGCGTGGCGTCGAGGGCGGGCGCGTCCACGGGGGCGCTGGCAGGGGCTGGGGAGGTGGTGTCATTCACGGGCTGGATTGTAGAGAGCCCGCCAGGCCGCCAGCCAGCCTGAAAGCGCAAGCTTTGCAGGGTCATCTTCGCGAAGCTGGGCGGTGGGCAGGTTCAGCCGGGCCGCGGCTGCCTTGAGTGCGGCCACGGGCCTGGCATGGTCGAACGCGCGTGCCCCGTTCTGCTTCGACAGTTTTTCGCCGTTGTCGCCCAGCACCATCGGCGTGTGCAGGTACACCGGCGTGGGCACGCCGAGCGCGCGCTGCAGCAGGATCTGCCGCGGCGTGTTGTCGGCCAGGTCTTCGCCGCGGACCACGTGGCTTATGCGCTGCGCGGCGTCGTCCACCACCACGGCGAGCTGGTAGGCCCACAGGCCGTCGGCGCGGCGCAGCACGAAGTCGCCGACATCAATGGCCACGTCCTGCGTCTGCGTGCCGAGCCGGCGGTCGTGCCAGGTGACCGCGCCGCCGCCGTCCAGCGCGGCGCATTGGGCCACGTCGAGTCGCCAGGCCCGGGCCGGTCGTCCGTGCAGACCATGGCGGCAGGTGCCGGGGTAGACCAATTCGGCGTTGCGGTGGTGTGGTTGCCCGGCCGCGGCCAGCGCCTGCTCGATGTCCTTGCGGGAACAGGCGCACGGGTAGGCCAGGCCGGCCGCCACCAACTGGTCCAGCGCGGCCTGGTAGACCGGGCTGCGCTGCGATTGCACCAGAGGCGCCGCGTCGGGCAGGAGGCCGCAGTCGGCGAGTTGTTTGAGGACGACCGCGTCCATGCCGGGCACGCAGCGCGGCGTGTCCACGTCTTCGATACGCACCAGCCATTGACCGCCGTGGGCACGGGCATCGAGCCAGCTGGCCAGCGCGGCGACCAGCGAACCCTGGTGCAACGGCCCGGTGGGTGAGGGCGCGAATCGACCGGAATAAGGCTGACCCACCGGCGCCTCCAAACGGGCCTACAGGACGGCCAGCGCCAGTTCCAGGCCAGACACGAACGCGTCCTCCACGCGGTGGCCGATGCACCAGTCGCCGCAGGCGCCGATGCGCACGTTCTTGTCGTACAGATGGCTCTGGCCCAGTGGCTGCACGGTCTGCGCGTAACGCCAGCGGTGCATGGTGGCAAACGCCGGTTCGGCGCGGATGCCGGTGACTTCGGCAAACGCGCGCAGCATCTTGTCCTGCACGCGCTGGGCGCTGTCTTCCAGATGTTCATGCGACCAGGCGGCGCTGGCCTGCACCGTCCAGCGCTCGACGCCGCCATGGCCGGGTTTGGACGATTCGCGGGCCAGCCAGGCGATGCGGTGGTGGGTGCTGCGGGCGGCGTTCCACTGCGGGCCGAGGTGTGCCATGGTCGGCTGGATCGCGTGCGGAAACGCCAGCATCAGCGTCCAGCACGGGGCCACGCGCACCTTGCTGATGTCGCGCACCAGCTTCGGCCCCTGCGCCGAGTTTTCGAGCAGGGCCTGCGCCTGCGGATTCGGCATGGCCAAGAGCACATCGTCGAAGCCCGAAAACACATGTTCGGCGTCCGGCGTGCCCGGCATGCCGTTGCTGCGCAGCTGCCACTTCTTGGGTGCCAGCGCGTCGCGTTCGATGCGCGTCACCTGCGTCTCGCACACCAACTGGCCGGCATCGGCAAGCGGCTGCGCCCAGTGCTGCACCAGCGCGTTCATGCCGGGCGACGGCACCCAATGCGCCTCGCGCGTGGGCAAGCCCGCGGCGGCCACGCGGCCGAACGGATCGAGCACCCGCACCAGGTTGGCGCTCCAGGGCTTGGCGATGCCTTTGGACGTTTCGAGAGCCAGCGCGAAGCGCGGATCACGCACGGTGAAGTACTGCGCCCCGTGGTCGAAGCCGCCGAAGTCGGTCTGCCGCGTGGCCATGCGGCCCCCGGCCGATCGGCTCTTGTCGAACACCGTGACCTGGTGGCCCGCCTGCGCCAGCGTGCGCGCGCAGGCGATGCCGGCCATGCCCGCACCGATGACCGCGATGTTGCGCGGCGCCGAAGAATTGGAATTGGAGGCAGGGGCGGAAGGTGTTTGCGGTGTCATGTGTTTGTTGTTGGTTGAAGGGTTCTGTAGCTGAAAAAACGGCCCGGCCGCCATGCGCACACTCTACACGCTGCGGATGGGGGATTCGGCCGGGTCGGCTGCGATGCAGTGAGGGCTAATCCCAATGCCTTGGTGGCTTCTGATCGGATGTTTGTACGCGTCGGCCAGCAATTGGCCGACGTCAAGCTGGCCAACGACCACAGCTTGTGACGTTCGGCGCCCTGCGTAGCTTCGTTCAGATTCGGTGCGAAATGCGTGGAGAACCCAGTGCGTCAGGGCTCCACCTGCGCAGAGGTGTGAAACCGGTTTATTCGGTGGAATTAATTACCAAAGTGCATGCAATTTGTTTTCATGTCTGGATCATTAATCTGTGTAACATTTCACGTCTATTGCATAAATTGTTGAAAGCGTCAGAGGGTGATGGGATGCGTAAAGAGACAGGGGGACCAAGTGATGACCGGAGCGAGCAGTCCGTAAGAGCTAACAAAGACATACCGAGAGAGCCAATCTTGCTGGCGCATCCATGTACCGGCACGAACACGGCTGTTGAACCTATGGCGCCGACCCGGGCCTTCTGCGATCTGACCGCCCTGTGCGCCATAGCGGCCTTCCACCAGATCGCCGCCGACCCCGCCACACTGGCCCACCAATTGGGCCTGGTGCCGAGTGAGCCGCTGACCACGCGGGACCTGCTCCTTGCCGCCAAACATCTTGGCCTCAAAGCCAAGCTCAGCCAGACCCGCGCCGAGCGGCTGGCCGCAACCCCGCTGCCGGCCCTCGCGCTGATCACCGATGACACAGGTGTGACCCGGGCCGTGGTGCTCGCCCAGTGTGATGGCCAACGCGTGCTGCTGCAAGACATGGCCAGCACACCGCCGCGCCCGCTGATCGAGCCGCTGGACGTGTTTGCTCAGCGCTGGACGGGTGCGCTCATCCTGATCACCAGCCGCGCCAGCCTGGCCGGGCAGCTCGCCAGGTTTGACTTCTCGTGGTTCATCCCGAGCCTGGTCAAGTACCGTAAGCTGTTCGGCGAAGTGCTGCTGATCTCGTTCATGCTGCAACTGTTCGCGCTGGTCAGCCCCTTGTTCTTTCAGGTAGTGATGGACAAGGTGCTGGTGCACCGCGGCGTCACCACGCTCGACGTGCTGGTGATCGGCCTGACCTTGGTGGTGGTGTTCGAGAGCCTGCTCAACGGCCTGCGTGCCTATGTGTTCAGCCACACCACCAGCCGCATCGACGTGGAGCTGGGCGCCCGGCTGTTCCGCCACCTGGTGCAATTGCCGCTTGCGTATTTTCAGTCGCGCCGTGTCGGCGATTCGGTGGCCCGCGTGCGCGAGCTGGAAAACATCCGTAGCTTCCTCACCGGTAACGCCTTGACCGTGCTGCTCGACGTGGTGTTCTCGGTGGCCTTCATCGCGGTGATGTTTTTCTACAGCGTGCCGCTGACCTTGATCGTGTTGGTCAGCCTACCGCTGTACTTCGGCCTGAGCCTGGCCGTCGTGCCCATCTTGCGCCGCCGGCTGGACGAGAAGTTTGCGCGCGGTGCCGAGAACCAGTCCCTGCTGGTGGAGACTGTGACCGGCATCCAGAC
>JAQGMQ010000032.1 GCA_028292305.1 Rhodoferax sp. | reverse complement strand
TACGGCGCCTCGTTCTACGACCAGACCCTGCTGATCGGCGAAGCCATGCAGAAGGCCAATTCGATCGACCCGAACAAGGTCGGCGCCGAGGTCTACAAGGGCAGCTACAAGGGCGTGGCCGGCACCTATACCTATGACGACAAGGGCAACATGACGCAGGCGCCGATCACGGTGTTCACGTTCAAGAACGCCTTGCCCTCGGCCCTCGCCAGCTACTGAGTCCGGCTTGCCAGGCACCACCCGGAACCCCATGCACGCCGACGTGATCGTCATCGGTGCCGGCATCGTCGGCGCGGCCTGCGCCCATGCGCTGGCCGCGGCCGGCCGCCAGGTGCTGGTGCTCGACGCCCAGCGCGGCGGCGCCACCGGCGCGGGCATGGGCCACCTGGTGGTGATGGACGACAACCCGGCTGAACTGGCCCTGAGCCAGCATTCGCTGGCGCTGTGGCGCGCACTGGCGCCGCGGCTCACCGCCGACTGCGCGTTCAGCCCCTGCGGCACGCTGTGGATCGCAGCCGATGCGGCCGAGATGTCAGCCGCTGAAGACAAATACCAAAGCCTGCGGCGACACGGCATCGCCTGCCGGCTGCTCACCGCGGCTGAACTGGCCAGCGCCGAACCAGCGCTGCGCAGCGGCCTGCACGGCGGGCTCGAAGTCACCGGCGACGGCATCCTCTACGCCCCCAACGCCGCGCGCTGGCTGCTGGCCGACGGCGGCAAGCACATTGCTTTCGAACACGCCGAGGTGCTGGCCATCGACGGCGATGCCGTGCGGCTGGCCGACGGCAGCCAGCGCCGCGCGTCGCAGACCGTGCTGGCCAATGGCATCCACGCCACCACACTCTGCCCCGGCCTGCCGATCCGCCCCAAGAAGGGCCACCTGCTGATCACCGACCGCTACCCCGGCACCGTGCAGCACCAGCTGGTGGAGCTGGGCTATGTGACCAGCGCCCACCACAACGAAGGCCCGTCCGTGGCCTTCAACCTGCAGCCCCGGCCCACGGGCCAGTTGCTGATCGGCTCGTCGCGCCAGTTCGACACCACCGACCTGTCCATCGATGCCGACATGCTGGCGCAGATGCTGCAGCGCGCGATTGCCTACGTGCCCGGCCTGGCCGACATCAACGCCATCCGCAGCTGGACCGGCCTGCGCGCGGCCACGCCCGACAGCCTGCCCATCGTCGGCCCGCATCCCGCGCGCGAAGGCCTGTGGCTGGCCGTGGGCCACGAAGGCCTGGGGGTCACCACCGCCACCGGCACGGCAGCACTGCTGGCCGCGCTGATGACGGGCGCCACGCCGCCGCTCGACCCCGCGCCCTATGCCGCGCAACGCTTCACCGAAATGGCCACGGCATGAATACCCCAGACCCGGTGCAACACACCGTGCAACACAGCGTGCAATTGCAGATCGACGGCCACGCCGTGCGCGTGGCCGCCGGCACCTCGGTGGCCGCGGCGCTGCGCATCGCGCGGCCCGCGGGCCTCGGCATCACGCGCCGGTCCGTCACCCACGAACCGCGTGCGCCCTTGTGCGGCATGGGCATCTGCCAGGAATGCCGGGTGCTGATCGACGGCCGCCGCCGCCTGGCCTGCCAGACCCATTGCACCGACGGCATGGCCGTGGACACCAGCGCATGAACACCGCTTCCCTCGAACACTGCGACCTGCTGGTCATCGGCGCCGGCCCGGCCGGCATGGCCGCCGCATTGGCCGCCGCACCGAGCGGCGCCAGCATCGTCGTGATCGACGACAACCCCGTGCCCGGCGGCCAGATCTGGCGCGACGGCCCTGGCGCCGACCTGCCGGTTGCCGCACTCCAGCGACGCAACGCCATGGCCCGTTGCGCCAACATCCGCGTCGTCAGCGGCACCAAGGTGGTGGCCGCCACCGGCCCGCACGAACTGCTGCTGGAAAACGCCGAACGCGGCTGGCGCATGGGCTGGCAGCAACTCATCCTGTGCACCGGCGCCCGCGAGTTGCTGCTGCCGTTCCCCGGCTGGACGCTGCCCGGCGTCACCGGGGCCGGCGCACTGCAGGCGCTGGTCAAATCAGGCCTGCCGGTGGCGGGTGAACGCATCGTGGTCGCCGGCAGCGGCCCGCTATTGCTGGCCGCCGCCGCCACCGCCAGGAAGGCTGGCGCCCAGGTGCTGCGCATCGCCGAACAGGCCGCGTTCGGTGCCGTGGCGGGTTTTGCGCTGCGGCTCGCGCGCTGGCCCGGCAAGGCCGTGCAGTCCCTGGGTTTGCTGAGCACGGCCTACCGCACAGGCAGCCACATCACCGAGGCAACCGGCCAGGGCCGGGTGGCCTCGGCCCGCTTGCGAAGAGCCGATGGCACGGTGGAGGACATCGCCTGCGAGCGCATTGCCTGCGGCTTCGGCCTGGTGCCCAATACCGAACTCGGCCAACTGCTGGGCTGTGCGCTGACCGTGCGGCATGGCGTGTCGGCGCTGGCGGTGGACGCCAGCCAGGCCACCAGCGTGCCCGGTATCTTTGCCGCGGGCGAGAACACCGGCGTGGGCGGCAGCGAACGCGCACTGGTGCAAGGCGCCATGGCCGGCCACGCCGCCGTCGGCAACCTGGCCGCAGTGGCCGCGCTGCAGCCGCAACTGGCCAGCTGGCAAGACTTTGCCGACCGCCTGCACCGCCACTTTGCCCTGGCCGACGGCCTGCGCCAGCTGGCCGCCCCCGACACCCTGGTCTGCCGCTGCGAAGACGTGGCCCAGGCCGCGCTGTCCGCGCGCAGCGGCTGGACCGACGCCAAGCTGCACACCCGCTGCGGCATGGGCGCCTGCCAGGGCCGGGTCTGCGGCGCGGCCACGCAATTCATGTTCGGCTGGGCGACGCCGGCGCCGCGCGTGCCGCTGTCGCCGGTGCGCGTGGGAACGCTGACGGCACTCCATTCCAATTCACCCATTGAGGACATCGCGCATGGCGTCTGAATTCATTCTCGAAACTAAAGGGCTCAGCAAGGAGTTCCGCGGTTTCATGGCGGTGCGCGACGTCGACCTGCGGGTGCGGCGCGGTGCGATCCACGCGCTGATCGGCCCGAACGGCGCCGGCAAGACCACCGTCTTCAACCTGCTCACCAAGTTCCACACGCCGAGCGCGGGCAGCATCCATTTCAACGGCATCGACATCACCGCCGAAAAGCCGGCGCAGACAGCGCGCCGCGGCATCGTGCGCTCGTTCCAGATCTCGGCGGTGTTCCCCCAGCTCAGCGTGCTCGAAAACGTGAAGATCGCGCTGCAGCGCAAGGCCGGCCTCGACTACCGCTTCTGGCAGCCGGTGGCCGCGCTGCGTACGCTCGACCCGGCCGCAATGGCGCTGCTCGAACAGGTCGGCCTGGCCCAGGCGGCCCAGCTGCTGGCCGGCGACCTGCCCTATGGCCGCAAACGCACGCTGGAGATCGCCACCACGCTGGCGCTCGACCCCGAGCTGCTGCTGCTCGATGAGCCCACGCAGGGCATGGGCCACGAGGACGTGGACCGCGTCAAGGACCTAATCAAGCAGGTGTCGGCGCACCGCACCGTGCTGATGGTCGAACACAACATGAAGGTGGTGGCCGATATCTGCGACACCATCACCGTGCTGCAACGCGGCGAGATCCTGGCCGAGGGGCCGTATGCGCAAGTTTCGGTCGACCCGGCCGTGCGCGAGGCCTACATGGGCACCGAGGAGGAGGAAGGCCATGTCTGAAAAAGTCGTGCTGTCGATCAAGGACCTGAACGCCTGGTATGGCGAGTCGCACGTGCTGCAGGGCATCGACCTCGAAGTGAAGGCCGGTGAATGCGTGACGCTGCTGGGCCGCAACGGCGCAGGCCGCACCTCGACCCTGCGCGCCATCCTCGGCCTGGTGGGCAAACGCACCGGCTCGATCACCGTGGCGGGCAAGGAAACCATCGCCATGCCGTCGCACCGCATCGCGCGGCTGGGCCTGGGTTATTGCCCCGAAGAGCGCGGCATCTACGCGTCGCTCACGGCAGAAGAAAACCTGCTGCTGCTGCCCAAGGTGGGCGAAGGCGGCATGTCGCTCGACCAAATCTACGGCATGTTCCCCAACCTGAAGGAACGCGCCCACAGCCCCGGCACACGGCTGTCGGGTGGCGAGCAGCAGATGCTGGCCATGGCCCGCATCCTGCGCACCGGCGCCAACATCCTGCTGCTCGACGAGATCACCGAAGGCCTGGCACCGGTCATCGTGCAAAAGCTCGGCCAGGTGATCCGCGAACTCAAGGCCCGGGGCTTCACGCTGGTGCTGGTGGAGCAGAACTTCCGCTTCGCCAAACACCTGGCCGACCGGCATTACGTGATCGAACACGGACGTGTGGTGGAGACGATCGCCGCCTCAGAAGTAGCCGCCAAGCAAAGCCGCCTGGACGAACTGCTCGGCATCTGAATTTTTCCTGCTGCTGTTCCCTTGTTCCGCTTCCCTATTTGCTCTTTCCTTCAACCTCTGGAGTCCTCCATGCATTTCAAGAAACTCTCCGTCGCCCTGGCCGCCTGCGCAGCCCTGGCCGCCCATGCGCAGGTCAGCGACGACGTCGTCAAGATCGGCGTGCTGAACGATCTTTCGGGCATCTACTCCGACCTGTCGGGCCAGGGCTCGGTGACGGCGGCCCGCCTGGCCATCGAAGAGATGGGCGGCAAGGTGCTGGGCAAGCCGGTGGAGCTGATCTTCGCCGACCACCAGAACAAGCCCGACGTGGCCGCCAACCTGGCGCGCGGCTGGTTCGACCAGGGCAAGGTCGACATGGTCACCGACTTCCCCACCGCCTCCACCGCGCTGGCCGTGATGGAAATCGCCAAGCAGAAAAACCGCATCGTGATGCCTTCGGCCGGCCTGGCCACCGCGATCCTCGGCGAGAAGTGCAACGCGCTCACCGCGCAGTGGACCACCAACACCTACGCGCTGGCCGCAGGCACGGCCCGTGCGCTGGTGAAGGAAGGCAAGAAGAGCTGGTACTTCATCACCGCCGACTACACCTTCGGCCACTCGCTCGAGAAGGACGCCACCGAGGTCATCGTGGCCGACGGCGGCAAGGTGGTCGGCAGCTCGCGCCACCCGTTCCCCGGCGGCGACTTCTCCTCGTTCCTGCTGAAGGCCCAGTCATCGGGTGCGGACGTGATCGCGCTGGCGAATGCCGGCAACGACACCGTCAACGCCATCAAGCAGGCCAACGAATACGGCATCACCCGCAAACAGGTGGTGGCCCCGCTCCTGACCTACATCTCCGACGTGCACAGCATCGGCCTTGAAAAGGCCCAGGGCATGTACCTGAGCGAAGCCTTCTACTGGGACTTCGACGACCGCTCGCGCGCCTGGTCCAAGAAGTTCTTCGAGAAGCAGAAGCGCATGCCCACCGCCGCCCAGGCCGGCGTGTATTCGGCCACGCTCAGCTACCTGAAGGCGGTGCAGGCCGCCGGCACCGACGAAGCCAAGGCCGTGATGACCCAGCTGCGCAAGATGACCATCGACGACGCCGTGATCCGCCACGGCAAGCTGCGCGAAGACGGCGCGCTGGTGCACGACATGCTGTTGCTGCAGGTCAAGTCGCCTTCCGAATCCAAGGTGCCATGGGACTACTACAAGGTCAAGACCGTGCTGAAGGGTGCCGACGTGTACCCGGCGATCAGCCCGGCCTGCCAGATCGCCTCGAAGTAGTTTCCGACTGAACCCGCAACCCGCGCGGTGCCCGAGGGCGCCGCGTGTTCCACGCAGGAAACAAACTCCATGTTCGACATTCCGATGCAGTCCCTGATGGCGCAGCTGCTGGTGGGCCTGATCAACGGCTGCTTCTACGCCGTGCTCAGCATGGGCCTGGCCATCATCTTCGGCCTGCTCAACATCATCAACTTCGCCCACGGCGCGCAGTTCATGGTGGCGGCCTTCCTGGCGTGGATCGGCTTCACCCAGTTGCCGATGCTGCTGGGCCCCGAGTTCAAGCTCAATTTCTGGGTGATGCTGGTGGTCGCGCCGCTGATCGTCGGCGCGCTCGGCGTGCTGCTCGAGAAGACGCTGCTGAAAAGGCTCTAC
>JAQGMQ010000026.1 GCA_028292305.1 Rhodoferax sp. | reverse complement strand
CGCCTTCGGCACGTCGATCGCCACCACCTTGTGGGAGAACCGCGCGGCGCTGCACCATGCGCAGTTGTCCGAATCGGTGAACCTCGGCAGCCAGGCGACCAACAACGCCATGACCGGCCTGGCCGCCGCGGGCCTCACGCCCGACCAGGCGCTGGCCCAGGACAACCGCCTGCTCGACCAGCAAGCCTTCATGCTCGCCGCGAACGACGTGTTCTACGTATCGGCGATCCTGTTCCTGCTGCTGATCCCGCTGGTGTGGATGGCCCGGCCGCAGATGGGCGGGGCGGGCAGTGGCGATGCGGCCAGCGGCGCGCATTGAAGGGGAGGCGGGGCGTGGGCTTTCGTCGCAAGGCGGGGGCCAGCCTCGCACCGGCGCGACGAGTACTCGCGTGGCGTGTAGAAATGGTCGGGGTGAGAGGATTCGAACCTCCGGTCTCTACGTCCCGAACGTAGCGCTTTACCAGACTAAGCTACACCCCGAAAGTGGCAGCCGAGCCGGGGCCGGAAGGGTGCAAAAACCGGCGGCGGCGGGGCGCGCGATGCCCGTCAAGAATCAGGACCGGCGGTCCAATAATTGGGCGGCCAATTGTAGCAAGCCACGGGTGTAAGGGTTGTCTGGCAAGAGGCGCGTAGCCTCCACTGCGCGGCCGGCTTCCAGTGCTGCGGCGTCACGCGTGGCTTCGAGCGCACCGGTCTGGCGCACGATGTAGATGATCTCTTCGATCTTCTCCACTTCGCCGTTTTCGATGGCGTGGCGGATGGTGGCGCATTGGGCTTCCGAGCCGCGCTGCATGGCAATGATCAGCGGCAGCGTGGCCTTGCCTTCGCGCAGATCATCGCCGAGGTTCTTGCCCATCTCGGCCACGTCGCCGTCGTAGTCGAGCACGTCGTCGATCACCTGGAATGCCGTGCCCAGCGCCTGGCCGTAGTCGGCGCAGGCGCGTTCCATCTCGGGCGAAGACTGGCTCAGCACCGCGGCCAGGCGGGTGCTGGCTTCGAACAGCTTGGCGGTCTTGGAGCGGATCACGCGCAGGTAGGCGGCCTCGCTGAGCGAAGCGTCGTGCATGTTGACCAGTTGCAGCACTTCGCCTTCCGCGATCACGTTCACGGCGTCGGCCAGGATCTGCATCACGCGCATGTCCTGGATCTCGACCATCATCTGGAACGCGCGCGAGTACAGAAAGTCGCCAACCAGCACGCTGGCCGGGTTGCCGAAGACTTCATTGGCCGTGGCGCGGCCGCGGCGCAGGCTCGACTCGTCGACCACGTCGTCGTGCAGCAGGGTCGAGGTGTGGATGAACTCCAGCACCGCAGCCATGTTGAAGCGCTGGCCATGGCCGTAGCCGAGCGCGCCGCACATCAGCAGATGGATGGCCGGACGCAGGCGTTTGCCGCCGGCCGAGATGATGTATTGGGCTACTTCGCCGACCAGCGGTACGCCCGAGGAAAGACGCTGCGCTATGACTTTGTCGACCTCGCGCATGTCGTCGGAGATCAGTGCGAGAGCGGCAGCAGTGCTGGTGGAATGAACGGACAAAATGCGAACGGAAGTTATTCGCGAATTATAGGAAATTTGTCACTTGCTTCCTGCGGGCGGGGACATGCGCAGCGGCGCCCGGGCACGGGGCAATACGTCGACTGGCGCACTATGCTAAACTATAAGGCTCTGCGGAAATCCGTCCCGGAGCTAAATTGAAGAGGTCATTCATGTACGCGGTCATAAAAACCGGCGGCAAACAGTATCGTGTTGCTTCCGGCGAAAAAATTAAAGTAGAACAGATTGCTGCGGACGTAGGCCAAGAGATTGTGTTCGATCAGGTTCTTGCAGTCGGCAACGGCAGCGAGATCAAGGTTGGCACACCCTTGGTGTCCGGCGCAACTGTCACAGTCACGGTTGTGGCTCACGGCAAACACGACAAGGTCAGCATTTTCAAAATGCGTCGCCGTAAGCATTACCAGAAACGTCAAGGGCACCGTCAGCAGTTCACCGAACTGCAAGTCGGCGCTATTGCAGGCTAAGGAGCAGGAACCATGGCACAGAAAAAAGGCGGCGGCTCAACGCGCAACGGACGTGATTCCAAGCCAAAGATGCTGGGTGTGAAGGCCTTCGGTGGCGAACTCATCAGCGCTGGCTCGATCATCGTTCGCCAACGTGGCACCCGTTTCCACCCCGGCACCAATGTCGGCGTGGGCAAGGACCACACCTTGTTCGCTCTGGTCGACGGCCACGTGTCGTTCGCCATCAAGGGCTCGATGAACAAGCACCACGTGATCGTGACGCCAGCGGCCTGAGCGGATAAGAATATTTCTACTGCGCGGGCCAATCTCGCATCTGCGGTCCTCACCGTACCTGCGTACGGCTTTGGTCTCCGATGCGACCGTGACCCGCTCGCTACGAAGTCTTCTCACCCTCACATGCGCTGATGGGTAATGCCCGATCCGAAGAAAGCCCCGCTTGCGGGGCTTCTTCATTTCGGCCTTAAATTGAATAGACTGGAACGACCATGAAGTTCGTAGACGAAGCCTTTATCGACATCTCCGCCGGAGATGGCGGGGCAGGGTGCGTGTCGTTCCGGCATGAAAAATACAAGGAATTCGGCGGCCCCAATGGCGGCGATGGCGGCCGTGGCGGCCACGTCTTCGCGGTGGCCGATTCCAATCTGAACACGCTGGTCGACTTCCGCTTTGCGCGCCGGCACGATGCCAAGCGCGGCGAACACGGCATGGGCTCCGACATGTTCGGCGCCGCTGGCGACGACATCGTGCTGAAGATGCCGGTGGGCACCATCATCACCGACGCCGAAACCGGTGAAGTGCTGTATGAATTGCTGGTGCCCGGCGAGGTCATCACCATCGCCAAGGGCGGCGACGGCGGCTTCGGCAACATGCGCTTCAAGAGCGCCATCAACCGGGCGCCGCGCCAGAAGACGCCCGGCTGGCCCGGCGAAAAGAAGAGCCTGTAGCTCGAACTCAAGGTGCTGGCCGATGTGGGTCTGCTGGGCATGCCGAACGCCGGCAAGTCGACGCTGATCACCGCGATTTCTAACGCCCGTCCGCGCATTGCCGATTACCCCTTCACCACGTTGCACCCCAACCTGGGCGTGGTGCGCGTCGGCCCTGAGCAGAGCTTCGTGGTGGCGGATCTGCCGGGTCTGATCGAAGGCGCTTCCGAGGGCGCGGGCCTGGGCCATTTGTTCCTGCGCCATCTGCAGCGCACGCGGCTCCTGCTGCACGTGGTCGACGTGGTGCCGTTCGACGATGCCGTCGACCCCGTGGCGCAGGCCAAGGCCATCGTCGGCGAGCTGAAGAAATACGACGAAGGCCTGTACAAGAAGCCGCGCTGGCTGGTGCTGAACAAGCTCGACATGGTGCCACTGGAAGAACGCCCGGCGCTGGTGAAGGATTTCGTCAAGCGCTTCAAGCATAAAGGGCCGGTGTTCGAAATCTCGGCGCTGAACCGCGAAGGCTGCGAGCCGCTCGTGAAGGCCGTGTACCAGCACATCAAGGCCCAACAGGTGGCCGAGCAGGCACCGGTGGAAATCGACCCGCGCTTCGCCACCGACACACCGTCGACCTGACCCGATATTGAACATCGACCGGCGCTGCCGGTTGCATGCCCCGCCGAGACATCCATGACAGCAAAAACAACTTCCACGGTGCTGCGCGATGCGCGGCGCATCGTGGTCAAGGTCGGCTCCAGCCTGGTCACCAACGAAGGCCGGGGGCTCGATGAAGCCGCCATCGGCGAATGGTGCCGGCAACTGGCGGCCTTGGTCAGCGCGGGCGAAGACCGCATCGGCCACAAGCGTGAGGTGATCATGGTGTCGAGCGGCGCCGTGGCCGAGGGCATGAAGCGGCTGGGCTGGGCCACCCGCCCCAAAGCCATCCAGGAGCTGCAGGCGGCCGCTGCCGTCGGGCAGATGGGCCTGGCTCAGATGTACGAGACCAAGTTGCGCGAAAACGGCCTGGGTAGCGCCCAGGTGCTGCTGACCCACGCCGACCTGGCCGACCGCGAGCGCTACCTGAACGCCCGCGCCACCTTGCTGACGCTGCTGCAGCTCGGCGTGGTGCCGGTCATCAACGAAAACGACACGGTGGTCAACGACGAGATCAAGTTCGGCGACAACGACACGCTGGGTGCGCTGGTGGCGAATCTGGTCGAAGCCGATGCGCTCGTGATCCTCACCGACCAAAAGGGTTTGTACACCGCCGATCCGCGCAAGGATCCGCTGGCCGAGTTCGTGTCCGAAGCCAAGGCCGGCGACCTGTCGCTAGAGGTGATGGCCGGCGGCGCGGGCTCGAGCATCGGCCGCGGCGGCATGTTGACCAAGATACTGGCTGCCAAACGCGCGGCGGGCTCGGGTGCGTCCACCGTGATCGCCTGGGGCCGCGAGCCCGATGCGCTGCTGCGGCTGGCGCGCGGCGAGGCCATCGGCACGCTGCTGGTGGCGCAGACGCAGAAGACCCAAGCGCGCAAACAGTGGATGGCCGACCATCTGCAACTGCGCGGCGCGGTGACGATCGACGCCGGCGCTGCGAGCAAGGTGCGTGATGGCGGCAAGAGCCTGCTGCCGATAGGCATGGTGGCCGTGGAAGGCGACTTCTCGCGTGGCGACGTGATTGCCATCCGCGATGCCGAAGGCCAAAATATCGCACGTGGCCTGGCCAACTATTCGAGTTCGGAAGCCCGGCTGTTGTGCCGCAAGCCTTCGAGTGAATTCGAGGCGCTGCTCGGCTATGTGGCCGAGTCGGAGATGGTGCACCGCGACAACCTCGTGCTGACGCGCTGAGGCAGTCGCTGCAGGCGGGTTCGGCCGGGTCTCTACCGGCTATGGGTCGATCAGTGGGCGGGCGTTGGGCGAATTATGGCGAACCATGAACGCGGCTGACCGCACAGCGCCCGAAGGCGCCGCCCCTCTAATGGGTCAATTCAGACCGCGGACTCTTCATGACGCGCAACATCTCGTCCACCGAGCGCTGCGGGTTGGTGTTGTCGCACGCGCCCAGCTTGGCAAACGCCAGCGAATGCCGGTAGGTCCCGTTGTTGAACAAGGTGCGCCACTCCGGGTTGGTAGCGGCCGCCCATTTGCCGTCGTTGAAGCGGGCGTAGGTCTTGACCTCGCCGGTGGCGCAGCGGATCCCTTCGTACATGCCGGTGCTGGCGCCACTTCGGCTGGACGCCACGACCACGTAGCGGATCACCCCATCGGGGCCGATGGAAGCCGTGGCCGGGTCGACGCCATACGAAAGCC
>JAQGMQ010000888.1 GCA_028292305.1 Rhodoferax sp. | reverse complement strand
CGGGGTGGTCAGGCCGTAGCGGATGGGCACGTCCTCGCGCAGGTCGACGAAGGTTCCGAACAGGCGGTCGAAGACGATCAGCACGCCGCCGTAGTTGCAGTCCAGGTACTCGTGGTTCGAGGCGTGGTGCACCTTGTGGTGCGTCGGCGTGTTCAGCACCCATTCGAGCGCTCCGAGCCGGGGAATCCAGGGCGCATGCAGCCAGAACTGGTAGAGCAGGTTGACGGCCAGCGTGCCGAACACCGCCAGCGGCGGAAAGCCGAGCCAGACCAGCGGCGCAAAAAACAGGCCCGTGCCGGTCAACTTGCCGGTCCAGCCCAGGCGCAGCGCGGCCGCCAGGGTCAGCTCGTTCGGCGAATGGTGCACCGCGTGGGTGGCCCAGAACCAGCGCACGCGGTGCGCGGCGCGGTGGTAGCCGTAGTAGAAGAACTCCTGGCCCAGGAACAACAGCGCCCAGGCCAAAGGCGTGGCGATGGCGATGGTCTGCAGCCGGTGCTCGAAGGCCCAGGCCAGCACCGGCGCGGCCACCGAGAGGCCGAGCGCATCCACGGCGCGGCGACCGATGGCGTCGGCGATGGACGCGGCATAGGCGCGCCAATCATAGGGCTGGCGGCGCAGCCAGGTTTGCACCAGGCCTTCGGCGGTCGCCGCCGCGATGACCAACAGCAGCAGGCCCGCGAGCCACGGCAGCAGCGCCGTGGGCAGGCCCTGGCGCAGGGTTTCAGCGGACATGGTCGGCGTCTCGGTTCACGGGGCCTTGCCGCGTTGGGCGGCGGCAAAGGCCGCGATCTGCTGCAGGGTGACGCTGCCGGTGTGCGCGGCGTCGATGGCGTCGAAGTTGCGGTAGACGCGCGGCATCTTTTCGCGGGCTTCGTCGCGGGACAGGCGGCCGTCGCCATTGGCATCGGCCGCGGCAAAGCGCTTTTGCAGTTCGGCGCGCAGGTTCTGGGCGCGGTCGGCTTGGCCGGTTTGCGCTGTCGCCGCGCCAGCTGCCAGCAGCGTGAAGAGCAGCACCAGTGGGTGCAGGCGTTCGAGGTGCATGGTGGCTCCTTCTAACGGCAGGTGATGGTGGCACCGCTCGCGTCATAACACGTCGCGCTGTGGCTCAGACCGGTGCCGCTGTTGTACGAGGTGCTGCTCTGCACGCCGTTGCCGGTGCTGTTGCTGGTGGCGGTGGTGGCGCGGTTCTGCGCGATGTTGCCGGCGGCGTCGCGGGTGGCGCTGCCGCTGCTGGTCAGCGAGCCCTGGGTGCCGCTGGCCGACAGGCCGCTCTGGTGGCTGGCCGAGCCGTCGGCCGCCACCGAGGTGGTGCCGGCTCTTTGCGCCGTGCCCCCGTTGGGCCCGCGCAAGGCGGCGCCGGACACCGTGCTGGCGTTGCCCTGGCCATCGCTGGTGCGCACGCGGCCACGCGCCGCGGCACCGCCATTCGGCCCGTGGCGGACGACGCCGGTCGCGCTGCTGGCCGAACCGTCGGCGTGCACCTGGGTGGCCCGCAAGCGGCCGGCCGTGGCGGGGCCGGTGGTGAAGACCAGGGCGGCAACGGCCATGGCGGTGCAAGCCCTGGAGGCCGTGGACGTGAATCCGGCGCGTGAGGGGCGGTGTTGCATGGGGGGCTCCTTTGGGGTGGTGAAGGGATGCCTGCACTGTGCGCGCCAGTTGTGAGCCGAGCATGGCTGGGCCGGGCCGATGCATGACAAGCCATGACGGGCGCGCCGGCTTTGTCATGGTTTGTCATCACTTTCAGGGCGGTTGCCGGCCGGGCCTGCCGTTACGATGGCCGCATGAACGAATCTCCGGCCCGCATCCTGATCGCCGACGACGAGGCCGAACTGCGCGTCCTGCTGCAGCGCTACCTGACCGACCAGGGCTGCGTGGTGCGCACGGTGGACAACGCCCAGCCGATCGACAAGCTGTTGGCCCGCGAACGCTTCGACGTGCTGGTGCTCGACGTGATGATGCCGGGCGAAGACGGCCTGTCGGTGTGCCGCCGCCTGCGTGTCCAGGGCGAGACCATCCCCATCGTCATGCTGACCGCGCGCGGCGATCCGGTCGACCGCATCGTCGGCCTGGAGATGGGCGCCGACGACTACCTGCCCAAGCCTTTCAACCCGCGCGAGTTGCTGGCGCGCATCCAGGCCCTGGTGCGGCGCCAGCGCATGCTCGGCGCCCACGCCGGGCCGTTGCCGCAGCAGGGGGTGCTGCAGTTCGGCGCGTTCACGCTCAAGCTCGGCGAGCGCCGTCTGGAAAAAGGCGACGTTCACCTGCCGCTGACCACCGGCGAGTTCCGGTTGCTGCAGGCGTTGGCGCAGCACCCGAACCGCCCGCTGGGGCGCGACCGGCTGATCGAGCTCACGCGGGGCCGTGAGCATGAAGCCACCGAACGCAGCATCGACGTGCAGGTGATGCGCCTGCGCAAGCTGATCGAAGACGACGCGGCGGCACCCCGCTACATCCAGACGGTGTGGGGCACGGGTTATGTGTTCGTGCCGGACGGCGCGCCCGGCCAATGAAGCTCGTGCCGCGCAGCCTGCTCGGGCGCAACACGCTGTTGATCGTCGGGCTGATGGTGCTGAGCCAGCTGGTCAGTGCGGCGCTGGTGTTGCAGCTGATGGTGCGCCCGCGCATGGCGCAGATCGCCGAGGGGGTGGTCCACACCATCGGCGCGATCCGCAGCGGCCTGGCAGTGTTGCCCGAGGCCGACCGCGCCGCCTTCGTCGCCGAATTCAACCGCCGTGCCATGGCCGACAGCCGGGACGATCCGGCGGACCAGGCCGCACGGGTCTTGACGCCGCTGCAGCGCCGCTTCGTGCGCACGGTGTCGCAACGGCTGTCCTTGCGCGAGGCCGAAGCCGTGTGGCGGCGCGAGGCCGGTGGCAGCCTGGCGGTGCGCCTGACGCTGGACCGCGCCGACCACTGGGTGGTGCTGCCCGGGGTGTTGCCGGGTCGTGAATTCAGCGGCGCTTTCCTCGCGGCTTCGGTGGTGGCCGCGGTGCTGGCCTTGCTCGGCGCACTGCTGGTGCAGCGGCGACTGAGCCAGCCCCTGGCGCGTGTGGTGCAGGCCGCGCAGGTGCTGGCCCGCGGCGGGCAGCCGGCACCGTTGCCCGAAGACGGCCCGTTGGAAACGGCCACCCTGAGCCAGAGCTTCAACCACATGGCCCGGAGCCTGGCCGCCACCGAACGCGAACGCGCGCTGATGCTGGCCGGCATCTCGCACGATCTGCGCACACCGCTGGCCAAGCTGCGCCTGGGTGTCGAGATCTTGCGGCCCCATGGGGAGCCCGCCATCCTCGACAGCATGACGCGCAGCGTGGAGCAGTTGGACGCGGTGATCGGGCAGTTCATCGACTTCGCGCGTGGGGACGACGGTGAGCCTTTTGTGCGTGCCGACCTGGCCGCCCTGGCCCGCGATGTGGCGCGCGGCTATGCCGACGTAAGCCTCGCGGCGCCGGGGCCGGGCGAGGTTACGCTGCGAACTGGCGCCATGCGGCGGGCGATGGTCAACCTGGTCGAGAACGCATTGCGCCACGGCCGTCCGCCCTACGCGCTGCGCGGCGGGCGCGACGCTGCCGAGGCCTGGTTCGAAGTGACCGATGCCGGCGACGGCATCGACCCGGCACAGGCCGAAGCGCTGAAGCAGCCGTTTCGCCAGGCCGATGCGGCCCGCGGACCTGGCGCCGGCGCCGGCCTCGGCCTGGCCATCGTCGACCGCATCGCGCGCGCACATGGTGGCCGACTTGAACTGCTGCCTGTGGCTGGTGCAGCCGAAGCGGCCGGCGCGCGGGGCCTGCGGGCGCGGGTGTCATGGCCCGCCGATCCCGCCCCATCGACATAAACCGACACAAACCGATACCGCGCCGACAGCACCTGCCAGCCCGCGACCGGCACCATCGAGGCCATGTTCAACCCTGTCTTTGAAGGTGCCTCACCATGAAATCCTGGATCAAGCGAACCCTTTTCGGCGTTGTCGGCGCCTCGGTATTGCTCGGCGGCCTGACCGCCTGCGGCACGCGCGGCGACGGCCCGCGCTGGCAGGCCAGTGCCGAAGATTCGGCCAAGTTCCGCGGCAAGATGATCGAGCGTGTGAGCAGCAAGCTCGACCTGAACGCCGAGCAAAAGCAACGCCTCTTCGTGCTCGCCGAAAAGATGCACGCCCAACGCCTGGCCCTGATGGGCGACCAGCCCAACCCGCGGGCCGACCTGCAGGCGCTGGTGGCCGGCGACCATTTCGACCGCGTGCGGGCGCAGGCTCTGGTGGCCGAGAAGACCGCCGCGCTCAACACGCAGAGCCCCGAAGTGATTGCCGCACTTGGTGACTTCTACGACAGCCTGAACGCCACGCAGCAGCAGAAGGTGCGCGAGTTCATGAACCGAGGCAGCCGTTGGGGGCGGCACGGTTGAGGCGGCGGTGTTTGCCATGGGCCGAATGGCCGTGTACGCCGCGGCGGCTTCGCGCATGGTCGCGCAGCGCAGCCGCGCCGAGAGCCAGCGATGGGAGAATCCCGCCATGCAACGCATCCTGCTGATCGACGATGACGCGGACCTCGGCCCGCCGCTGGCCGCGTATTTCGCGCGCTACGACTACACCCTGGTGCAAGCGCTGCGGCCGAGCCTGGGCTTGCTGCAACTGGGGCGGGGCGGCTTCGATGCGGCGATCCTCGATGTGATGCTGCCCGAGATGGACGGCTTTGCCCTGTGCCGCGACATCCGCAGGACCAGCGACATCCCGTTGATCATGCTGACCGCGCGCGGCGAGGTGATGGACCGCGTGGTCGGCCTGGAGCTGGGGGCCGACGACTACCTGCCCAAGCCCTTCGAGCCGCGCGAACTCGTGGCGCGGCTGCAGACGGTGCTGCGCCGCCGGGTACCCGCACGTTCGGCCACCGAGGCCGCGCTGCGGTTCGATGGCCTGGCGGTCGACCCGGTGACGCGCAGTGTGCTGCGCCAGGGCGAGCCGGTGGAGCTGACCAGCACCGAGTTCGACCTGCTGTACCTGCTGGCGCGCGAGCCGGGCCGGGTGTTCAACCGCGACGACATCCTGAACACGCTGCGCGGCACCGATGCCGAGCTCAACACCCGGGCGGTCGACCTGGTGGTGAGCCGGCTGCGCCGCAAGCTCGAGCCGCTCGACGCCATCAAGACCCTGCGCAATGCCGGCTACACCCTGGCGCTGGCCCGTTGTGCGCAAGGCTGAACGCGGCGCGCGCCCTCCGTTTTGCAGGCCGACGCGGCGCGAGCGGCTGCGGCACATGCGCCACCGCGCGGGCCACGGCCTGCGCCATTCGCTGCGGGTGCGGCTGGTGCTGGTGTTCCTGCTGCTCGCGCTCGGCATGACCATCGCGTTTCTGGGCGGCATGCAGAAGGCGCTGAGCGTGGGCTGGCGCGATGCGGCTCGGCCGCTGGTCACGGACTATGTGGACCGCCTGGTGGCCGACCTCGGCAGCCCGCCCAGCATCGCACGCGCCAAGGCGCTGGTGCAGCGGCTGCCGATCTCGCTGCGCATCAGCGGGCCACGGGTGAACTGGCAATCGGAGCCGTCAGCACCTGATGACTGGCGCCGCCGCGGCTTCCTGGACGACGATCCCGATGGCGCCCCGGATAACGCGGCCGATGGCGACGCCAGGCTGCTGCAGCGCACCACCGCCGACGGCCACCGCATCAGCTTCGGCCTGAGCACCGCGCGCTGGCAGCACCAGCCGCGCCGCGTCGGCTGGTACACGCTGGCCGTGCTGCTGCTGCTGACCGCCGTGGCCTATGCCTATGTGCGCCGCCTGCTGCGCCCGCTCGACGACATCCGCGCCGGTGCGCGCCGCTTCGGTGGCGGCGACTTCGCGGTGCCGATCCCGGTGCGGCGGCGCGACGAACTCGGCACCCTGGCCGACGACGTGAACACCATGGCGCAGGCGATCCACCAGATGCTCGAATCCAAGCGCGGCCTGCTGCTGGCCATCAGCCACGAGCTGCGCAGCCCGCTCACGCGTGCGCGGCTCAACACCGAGCTGCTGCCCGAAGTGGGTGAGGCCGAGCCCCTGCGCGCCGCGCTGCTGCGCGACCTGGCCGCCATGCGCGACCTGATCACCGACCTGCTGGAGGGCGAACGCCTGGGGCAGGGCCACGCGGCGCTGCACCTGGAGCCGACCGACCTGGCCGCGCTGGTGCGCGAGGTGGTCGACGTTTTCGGTGCCGGCCAGCTGGCCCCGCTGGACCTGCCGGGCGGGTCACCCGTGGCGATGCTCGACCGCACGCGCATCCGCCTGCTGGTGCGCAACCTGCTCGACAACGCGCTGCGCCACAGCGGCGGCGCCACGCGGCCGCCCGAGATCCGGCTGGCGCAGGAAGGGCAGGGCGACACGGCGCGCTGGGTGCTCACGGCGCGCGACCACGGCCCCGGCGTGCCCGAAGACGCATTGCCGCATCTGGCCGAACCCTTCTACCGGCCCGACGCCGCGCGCGCCCGCGCCACCGGTGGCGTCGGCCTGGGGCTGTACCTGTGCAAGCTG
>JAQGMQ010000885.1 GCA_028292305.1 Rhodoferax sp. | reverse complement strand
GTCGAGGAAGTCGTCGTCGACGCGGCGATAGATCACGTCGACGCGTTTCGGGCCGCGCGTGGTGCGCATGTAGCAGAACTTGTCCTTGACGAAGAGGTCTTGCCCTTCGACGAGTTCGATGCCCATCTGCTGCGCCAGGAAGGCGTGTTCGAAGTAGGCGCTGTTGTACATGCCGGGGGTGAGCACGACCACCGTGGGGTCGGCCGTGGCGGCGGGGGCAGAGGCGCGCAGCGTCTCCAGCAGCAGGTCGGGGTAATGGGCGACCGGGGCCACGCGGTGGCGGTTGAACAGGTCGGGGAACAGCCGCATCATCATCTTGCGGTCTTCGAGCATGTAGCTCACGCCACTCGGCACACGCAGGTTGTCTTCGAGCACGTAGTACTCGCCCTCGCCCTTGGCGTTGGGCGCGCGCACGATGTCGACGCCGGAGATGTGCGAGTAGATGTTGTTCGGCACGTCCACACCCATCATCTCGGGGCGGAACTGGGCGTTGTTGATGACCTGCTCGCGCGGGATCAGGCCTGCCTTCAGGATTTCCTGGTCGTGGTAGACGTCGTGGATGAAGCGGTTCAGGGCGGTGACGCGCTGGACCAGGCCCTTTTCCATGCTGCCCCATTCGTTGGCCGGAATGATGCGCGGGATCAGGTCGAAGGGAATCAGCCGTTCGGTGCCCGAGCCGTCTTCGTCCTTGGCGCCATACACCGCGAACGTGATGCCGACGCGGCGGAAGATCATTTCCGCTTCTTCGCGCCGCTTGGCCATCATGTCTCCGGGTTGCTTGGCCAGCCACGCATCGTAGATTTTGTAGTGGTCCCGGATCTGCTCGCCGTTCGAGAAGAACTCGTAAGGCAGCTTGGTGTACATCTCGTCAAATTTCTGCATAAAGTTCCATCTCCTGAAAACAAGGAATAGCAAGTTGCGCGCCAGCCTGGTGCAAAAACGGCTGCGTCGCCCCGCCATCGGGGCGCGCCAGAAACCACCCCTCACCACCGTCACTCATCGGCTCCGCTTGCTGGTAAACCCTGGGACTTTGTGGGCGCCAGCGTCGCGAAGCGATCATCGTATACCGGCGTTCACCATCTCATCCTCGCTATCGCCTGCGCGACGCATTTTTTTTGCAACCAGCGCCGCATTCGCGCGGGGCGCTAGCCGATGCTGCCAGTACCTTTGTTGCACGTCGCGCTCGCAACCCAAGGCCATGGCATCGGCCGACGACCAGGCCATCGCACCGCAATGCGACGAGTCGACCAGCGTGATCTGGCGCTCGTCATAACGTGCCACCACCGGCGGCGCCGGATGGCCGAAACGGTTGCGGTAACCGGCCTGTACCAGAGCGAACCGCGGGTGCACGGCGTCGATGAAAGCGGGTGTGCTCGAGGTCTTGCTGCCATGGTGCGGCACCAGCAGCACGTCGGCCGCCAGCAGCGCGGTCACCTCCGCCACCAGCCTGGCTTCCTGGGCCTTTTCGATGTCGCCCACCAGCAGCGCCGCGTGGCTGCCGTTGGCAATGCGCAGCACGCAGCTGATGGCGTTGGGCTTGGGCGCGTTGTCGAAGTCGGCGGCTTGCGGATGCAGGATCTCGAAGCTGATGCCGTCCCAGGTCCAGTGCTGGCCCGCCAGGCAGCGCTCGATGGGCCGCACTTTGCCCAGCGTGTGGCTGGCCTCGATCGAGCTGACGAAATGCGCTTGCGGCTGCATCTTCAGCACCGCCTCGGCACCGCCGCTGTGGTCGCTGTCGCGGTGGCTCACGATGACGGTGTCGATGCGTTCATTCAAGGCCCGCAGCAGCGGCACCAGCACGAGTTGGCCGGCATCGCTGTCGGGGCCGAAGCGTGGGCCGGTGTCGAAAATCAGGCTGTGCGTGGCAGTGCGCACCAACACGGCGTTGCCCTGCCCGATGTCGGCCACCAGCAGCTCGAACTGCCCGGGCGCAGGCCGTGGCGCCTGCCACAGCAGCACCGGCAACAACAGCGGCAGGCCCAGCGCCCGCGCGCCCCAGGGCAGGCGCATCACCAGCAACGCCCCACCCAGCACGCCGGCGGCGCTGACTGCCACCGTGGCCGCCGCAACCGACACCGTGGCACCGGGCCAGCCCGCCATCATCTGCAGCATGCGTGCCAGCAGGGCGATGGCCGCGCCCGCAACGTCCCATATTGGTGCAGCGATGAGCCCGAGCAGCGCCAGCGGCGTGACGACCAGCGTGACCCAGGGAATGGCCACCAGGTTTGCCGCGAGGCCGACCACCGACACCTGCTGAAACAGCAACAGCGACAGCGGCGTGAGCGCCAGGGTCACGATGGTCTGCTCGCGCAGCATGGCTTTGGCGCGGCGCTGCAGGCCCAACCCGCCCGCGGCGTGCGGCGCTTCCCCATTGGCACCGGTATCGGTGGCGAACAACACCCCCACCGCCACGAAGCTGAGCCAGAAGCCGGCCTGCAGCAGCGCCCACGGGTCGACCGCCAGCACCACCGCGCAGGCCAGCAGCCACACCAGCGGCCAGGGCCAGC
>JAQGMQ010000860.1 GCA_028292305.1 Rhodoferax sp. | reverse complement strand
ACGGTCGCGGCCCACGAGTTCGGTGGCTTCGGCATCGGTGAGGTTCTGGATGCCCTGCTGCGTGACCAGGTGGAACTTGACCCAGAAGCGTTCGTTTTGCGCGTTGATGAAGCTGAAGGTGTGGCTTCCGAATCCGTGCATGTGGCGGTATGACTTGGGCAGGCCGCGGTCGCTCATGACGATGGTCACCTGGTGCAGCGCTTCGGGCAGCAGGGTCCAGAAGTCCCAGTTGTTTTCGGCGCTGCGCAGGTTGGTGCGCGGGTCGCGCTTCACGGCGCGGTTCAGATCGGGGAACTTCAGCGGGTCGCGCAGGAAGAACACCGGCGTGTTGTTGCCCACCATGTCCCAGTTGCCTTCTTCGGTATAGAACTTGACGGCGAAGCCGCGGATGTCGCGCTCGGCATCGGCCGCGCCGCGTTCGCCGGCCACGGTGGAGAAGCGCAGCACCAGGTCGGTCTTCTTGCCAACGGCCGAAAAGATCTTGGCGCGGGTGTATTGGCTGATGTCGTGGGTCACGGTGAACGTGCCGTAGGCGGCCGAGCCCTTGGCGTGCATGCGGCGCTCGGGTATCACTTCACGGGCGAAGTGGGCCAGCTTTTCCAGGTGCCACACGTCCTGCAACAGCAAGGGGCCGCGCGGGCCGGCGGTCTGGGTGTTCTGGTTGTCGACGACGGGGGCGCCGGCGGCGGTGGTGAGTTTCGTCATGGGTCAAGTTCCTTTTGATAGATCGAATCTATTGATCTGGACTTGATTATGGCGAAAGACTATGATCGTCGTGGCTGCTCAACCATAGTAATTTCTGAACGCGGCGATAGGCACAAAGGCCCAAGCCGAAGCCAGGGCTGCCACAGACACAACGAGGGCCTCAACCCGCCATCAGCTTCTGCACCAGGTCCGCCGTCGTGCTGGCGCCGTATTTGCGCATCAGCCGCGCGCGGTAGATCTCCACCGTGCGGTGGCTGATACCGAGCAGCCGGCCGATTTCCTTCGAGGTGTGGCCGTCCATCAGCACGGCCGCCACTTCGCGTTCGCGCGCCGTGAGTTCGGCCTTCACCGGTCGGCTCGACGACAGGTCTTCGAAGGTCCAGATGCCGGCGTCATGCGGCGCGGCGCGGTCGAAGGCGCGGCCGGTCACATGGCACCAGAAGGTCTCGCCCTTGAAGCGGCCGTCGACGCGCTTCATGATGCGGTTGTCGGCGTAGTGGCCGCGGGTGTTGAGGATGGGCGTGATGCGCGCGCCGGTGCGCTCGAACTCCACCGCGCTCGGGTAGAGCACCTGGAACGACTGGTGCACCAGTTGCACGCGCGACGCGCCGAACATTTCACACAGATGCTGATTGCAGTCCACAATCGTGCGGTGGCGCGACAGCACCAGGCCCACGGGCGCAAGCTCGAAGGCCAGGCGGTAGTCGATTTCGCTGCGCGCCGGGGCGGCTGTTTTCGGCGGCTGGCGCGGTTCCATTTCCATCGGACTCTGGGTTGCTACTTACGAGCTTCTACGTATGCGGATAGGTAGTATCGTCGGTCGTGTTTTTCATAGGAGCACTGTGTGAATAAAATTTTTCCTTCTGCCGATGAAGCCCTGAAGGGCATCGTGCAGGACGGCCAGTTGATGGCCGTGGGCGGCTTCGGGCTGTGCGGCATTCCGGAGGCGCTGATCGACGCGTTGCGCGACACCGGCGTGAAGGACTTGACCGTCATCTCCAACAACGCGGGGGTCGACGGCTTCGGCCTCGGCAAGCTGCTCGAGACGCGGCAGATCAAACGCATGATCTCCAGCTACGTCGGCGAGAACAAGGAATTCGAACGCCAGTACCTGGCCGGCGAACTCGAACTCGAATTCACGCCGCAGGGCACGTTGGCCGAAAAGCTGCGTGCCGGTGGCGCCGGCATCCCGGCGTTTTTCACCAAGACCGGCGTGGGCACGCTGGTGGCCGAAGGCAAGGAGCAGCGCGACTTCGACGGCGAGACCTACGTGATGGAGCGCTCGCTCGTGCCCGACATCTCGCTCGTCAAGGCGCATGTGGCCGACAGGTCCGGCAACCTGCAGTTCCGGCTGACGGCGCGCAACTTCAACCCGGCCGTGGCCATGGCCGGCAAGATCTGCATCGTCGAAGTCGAGAAGATCGTCGAGACCGGCGAGATCCCGCCCGACGAAGTGCACCTGCCGGGCATCTACGTGCACCGCATCGTGCTCAACAGCCACCCTGAAAAACGCATCGAAAAACGCACGGTGAGCGTGCCTACGCCGGTGGAAGTGGCTGCGGCCAAGGTCGAGGCGCAAGCCGTGATCGCGCAGGCTGCCGCGACCGACGACGAGGTCGTCACGCCGCCGCAACAAGTACCCGCGCAACTACCCGTAAGCAAGAAGGAAGGTGTCTGACATGAGCCCCCACATTCATCACTATGTGTATTCATTGCCCCCCGAGAGGGCGCAGTTCGCCCTTGGGGCGGCCCGGCTGGAGAACTGACATGGCCTGGACCCAAGACCATATGGCCGCCCGTGCGGCCCGCGAGCTCGAAGACGGTTTCTACGTGAACCTGGGCATCGGCATTCCGACCCTGGTGGCCAACCACGTGCCGAGCGACATCGAAGTGTGGCTTCAGTCCGAGAACGGCATGCTCGGCATCGGCCCGTTTCCCACCGAGGATGCGGTCGACGCCGACCTGATCAACGCC
>JAQGMQ010000851.1 GCA_028292305.1 Rhodoferax sp. | reverse complement strand
CCCAGCACCTTGTCGCGCGGCGTCACGTAATGGCTGCTCGGGTACACGGTGAAGCGCGGAATCTTCTGCCGGATGCGCCCGGTCAGCGGGTCGAACAGCTGCAGACTCTCGATCTCGTCGTCGAACAGCTCGATGCGGATCGCCAGCTCGGAATGCTCCGCCGGAAACACGTCGATGGTGTCGCCGCGCACGCGGAACTTGCCGCGCGAGAAATCCTGGTCGTTGCGCTGGTACTGCATGCGGATCAGCTGGGCGATCACGTCGCGCTGGCCAAGCTTGTCGCCGCTGCGCAGGGTCATCACCATGCGGTGGTAACTCTCGGGCTCGCCGATGCCGTAGATGGCCGACACCGTGGCCACGATCACCACATCGCGGCGCTCGATGATGCTCTTGGTGCAGCTCAGGCGCATCTGCTCGATGTGCTCGTTGATCGCCGAATCCTTTTCGATGAACAGGTCGCGCTGCGGCACATAGGCCTCGGGCTGGTAGTAGTCGTAGTAGCTGACGAAATACTCCACCGCGTTGTTCGGAAAGAACTCGCGGAACTCGCTGTACAGCTGCGCGGCCAGCGTCTTGTTGGGCGCGAACACGATGGCTGGCCGGCCCAGCCGCGCGATGACGTTGGCCATGGTGAAGGTCTTGCCCGAGCCGGTCACGCCGAGCAGGGTCTGGAACACCTCGCCGTCGTTCACACCCTCGACCAGCTTGCGGATGGCCTCGGGCTGGTCGCCGGCCGGCGGATAAGGCATGAACAGCTGGAACGGCGAGCCTTCGAAGCTGACGAACTCGCCCTTGGGCGGCGCGTCGAGCACTTCGACGTCGGACTCTGACGCGGTAACGGGATGGGATTCAGGCATGGACACGGACTCCGCGGGATTTATCGGCGACCTTCAGGCTTGGAGCGATACCGGAAGGCCGACCGCGAAAAATACAAACACTGTATAGGAATACAGATCGATATGGCGACGAAACGACTGAATCCAAGCCCGAGTCCTACAGCGATCCCCCGCTTTACTTGTGCTGAACCAACGTCAGCCCGATGAGCCGCGACACCACGGCCGCCAGGTAAATCACTCCGGTAAACATCTCCACGCTGGCCAGGGATCGCGCGTGCGGCGTGATCGGGATCACGTCGCCGATGCCCGTGCTCGACAGCAGCGCGAAGCTCAGGAACATCAGCTCCGTCCAGGTACGGGGGTGGTCGGCGTTGACCGCCGCCGCGAAGCAGCCCGGCTGCAGCGCCTGCGCCAGCACGAACAGGTAGGTGAAGGCCCAGGCCAACAGCGTGAAGGTGGCACCCGCGGCGAACAGCTCGTCGGTGGTGGCGCGCTGGTCGGCCAGCATGTAGGCGATGAGACTGAAGGCCGCGTAAAAGTAGAACACCGCCTCCAGCCCGGCCGACCAGGGCAGCAGTTCCCGCATGCCGTAGAGCGCCTGCAGCGCCTGGAGCACGATGGCCGGCAGGGCGATGCCCACGCTGACCCAGGTCAGGCCCGGCGTGCGCTTGACCATGCCGGTGGTGATGATCAGCACCACGATGCCGAACACCCCGAAACCGATGCGGCCGAGATCGGTGTTCTCGATGAACGGATACAGCACCAACCCCAGCAGCTGCACCACCAGCAGGATGGCGCAAGGATGGCGGCGGGTGGCGATCCAGTAATGTGAATACGGCATACGGCGATTCTCGGGCAAGCCCGGTTCGCCAGCGGCCTCCTGGTGGCGGCTAAAATTCCAGGTCGCCCGCGCCGTGGCCAGAAGCCAGCCGCCGGCGACACGCTCCCGACCAACTCATAGGACTTTCCATGTCATTGTTCACTGCCGTCGAAATGGCACCGCGCGACCCGATCCTGGGCTTGAACGAACAATTCGCCGCCGATCCCAATCCAGCCAAGGTCAACCTCGGCGTCGGCGTGTATTACGACGACAACGGCAAGCTGCCTCTGCTCGAATGCGTGCAGTCCGCCGAACGCACCATGATGGAATCACCCAAGGCCCGCGGCTACCTGCCGATCGACGGCATTGCCGCCTACGACACCGCCGTCAAGAACCTGGTCTTCGGTGCCGACAGCGAACCCGTGCGCGAAGGCCGTGTGGCCACGGTGCAGGCCATCGGTGGCACCGGCGGCCTGAAGATCGGCGCCGACTTCCTGAAGCAGCTGAACCCGAACGCCAAGGTGCTGATCAGCGACCCGAGCTGGGAAAACCACCGCGCGTTGTTCACCAACGCCGGCTTCAAGGTTGAAAGTTATGCCTACTACGACGCGGCCGCCCGCGGCGTCAACTTCGAAGGCATGCTGGCCGACCTGAACGCCGCGCCCGAAGGCACGGTCGTCGTGCTGCACGCCTGCTGCCACAACCCGACCGGCTACGACATCACGCCCGAACAATGGGACGGCGTGATCGAAGCCGTCAAGTCCAGAAAGCTCGTGCCCTTCCTCGACATGGCTTACCAGGGCTTCGGCCAGGGCCTGGCGGAAGACGGCGCCGTGGTGGGCAAGTTCGTTGCCGCCGGCCTGAGCTTCTTCGTGTCGACCTCGTTCAGCAAGAGCTTCAGCCTGTACGGCGAACGTGTGGGCGCGCTGAGCGTGTTGTGCGAATCCAGGGAAGAAGCCGGCCGCGTGCTGAGCCAGCTGAAGATCGCCATCCGCACCAACTACAGCAACCCGCCGATCCACGGCGGCACCGTGGTGGCGGCCGTGCTGAACACGCCCGACCTGCGCGCACTGTGGGAGAAGGAACTCGGCGACATGCGCCTGCGCATCAAGCAGATGCGCCTGGCCCTGGTCGAAAAGCTCAAGGCCGCCGGTGTGCAGGCCGACATGAGCTTCATCATCACCCAGGTCGGCATGTTCAGCTACTCGGGCCTGACCAAGGACCAGATGGTGCGCCTGCGCAACGAGTTCGGCGTGTACGGCACCGACACCGGCCGCATGTGCGTGGCCGCGTTGAACAGCAAGAACATCGACTACGTCTGCGCTTCGATCGCCAAAGTCGTCTGACCTTGACTTGCTCCCTCCCCCGGCCGGGGGAGGGAGCTAAGGCATGCCCCAGGCCCGCGAGATGATCGCCACACGGTCCACCGTGGTCGGCAGACACCCGTACACCCTGCCCCCATCCGACGCAAACCGCGAGGCGATGAACCCGTCGGCCAAGCAAGCGGGCGCGTGTTCCAGCAGCAGCCCCGCCTGGGCCAGCAGCACCAGGTTTTGCGCGAGCCGCCGCGCACCGGCCTCCAGCGCCTCCTCGTCTCCCACCAGCGCATCGCGCAGCATCTGCAGCGTGGTCTGCAAGCGTGGCTCGCCGTGGCTGCGCCGGGCCAGATCGTCCAGCAGCAGTTGCCACGCCGCCGGCTCGCGGCCGATGGCGCGCAGCACGTCCAGGCACATCACGTTGCCCGAACCTTCCCAGATCGAATTCACCGGCATGGCGCGGAACAGCCGGGCCATGGGCGCGTCTTCGACGTAGCCGTTGCCGCCGAAGACCTCCATGGCTTCGCCCGCCAGCTCCACCCCGCGCTTGCAGACCCAGAATTTCGCCGCCGGGGTGATGATGCGCTGCCAGGCCCGGGCCAGCGGCTCGTCGCCGGCCTCGAAGGCCAGCGCCAGGTGCATCATCAATTGCGTGGCGGCTTCGCTTTCCAGCGCCATGTCGGCCAGCACGTTCTGCATCAGCGGCTGATCCACCAGCAGCTTGCCGAAGGCGCGGCGGTGGCGCGCGTAATGAATGGCCTGCAGCGTGGCCGCGCGCACCAGGCCGGCGCTGCCGATCACACAGTGCAGCCGGGTGTAGCCGGCCATCTGGATGATGGTCGGAATGCCGCGGCCGTCCTCGCCCACCATCAGGCCCCAGGCGCCCAGGAACTCGACCTCGCTGCTGGCGTTGGAGCCGTTGCCCAGCTTGTCCTTCAGCCGCTGGATGCGCACCGCGTTCTTCTGGCCGTCGGGCTTGAAGCGCGGCACGTAGAAGCACGACAAACCATTTTCGGTGCGCGCCAGCACCAGATGCGCATCACACATCGGCGCCGAGAAGAACCACTTGTGCCCGACCAGGCTGTAAGGCTGGCCGCGGCCTTCCCCGTCCAACGGCGTGGCCACGGTGGTGTTGGCGCGCACGTCCGAGCCGCCCTGCTTCTCGGTCATGCCCATGCCGATCAGGATCGAGTGCTTTTGCGCGATCGGCAGGTCGCGCGGGTCGTGCACGGTTGAAAACAGCTTCGGCCCGAGTTCGGCGAACAGTGCCGGCTCCTGCTGCAGAACGGGGATGGCGGCAAAAGTCATCGACGCGGGACACAGCGAGCCGTCCTCGGTCTGCGCATGCAGGTAGAAGCCGGCGGCGTAAGCGCTCCAGCGGCCGGGCCGCGGGTCTGAAAACGGCATGGCCACCAGGTTCTGCCTGCGAAACATGGCCATCAACGCATGCCAGGCCGGGTGAAAACTCACCACGTCGATGCGCTCGCCGACACGGTCGTAGCTGTGCAGCTCGGGTTTGCAACGGTTGGCGGTTTCGGCCCAGCGGATCGTCTGCTCGAAGCCCAGCAGTTCACCGTAAGCCGCCACCGCATCGGCCTGCGCCTGCGCGCCACCGCGTTGCAGGGCCTCCTGCAATGCGAGGTCGCAGCGGTACAAGTCGTGGTTTTTCAGCTCGGGCACCACATTGGTGACTGAGTGGGTAGTCCAGTCCATTTCGGGTCTCCTTCGCCGTTTTGCGGGGCCGGCGCCGCCAAGGCCTTGGCCTACGGGCTTTCGGGGAGCGGCAGCCTGCACAACGGATTTAATTCTGTTTCAATACCAATCACTGCATTCTTGGTTGCAAATCCGGCAAATGATGCACCTTTAACGGGCAGATACGCGCCGT
>JAQGMQ010000847.1 GCA_028292305.1 Rhodoferax sp. | reverse complement strand
GAAGGTCGGCGAAGGCTTCTACAAGTATGTCGACGGCGTGGCGCAGCTGCCACCCGAGCCGCCCGTGCCCAGCGTCGCCGAAATGCCGCCGGTGTGGGTGTCGCCCCGCGCCAGCCGGCGCGCCGAGCTGCTGCAGCTGTTGAAGGATCTGGGCGCCACCATTGAAACCGGCGCCTCGCCCTCCCCGGCCGCGCTGACCCTGGTCGCCCCGCTCGGTTTCGACGTCACCACGGTGGCCGTCGTCGAACGGCTCGATCCGGCGCGCACCGTGGGCATCGACATGCTGGTCGACGACGCCGCCACCAAGCGCCGCGTGCTTGCCACCAACCCCGCCACATGCATCGACATGCGCGACGCCGCCCATGCGCTGTTCGCCCGCGACGGCAAGCCCGTGAGCGTGATCCGCGACAGCGGCGGCTTCGTGAGCCAGCGCGTGGTGGCCACCATCGTGAACATTGCTTCCGACATGTGCCAGCAAGGCATCTGCACGCCGCAGGACCTGGAGACCGCGGTCACGCTGGGCCTGGGTTACCCGCTCGGGCCGCTGGCCATGGGCAACCGCTACGGCCCGACCAACGTGCTCGAAGTGTTGTTCAACCTGCAGACCGTGTACGGCGACCCGCGTTACCGCCCGAGCCCCTGGCTGCGCCGCCGCGGCGCCATCGGCCTGAGCCTGCTCCACGAAGAAAAATAGGGCGCACCGCGCGCCTGTTCAACGTACACGCCACAGCGCCCCACTGCGCCGGCCTCCGCCACAACCACCGGAACCCCATGCCCGCAGAACTCAAAAGTACCAGCCATGGCCAGACCATGGTGCTGACCCTCAGCAACCCCGAGCACCGCAACGCGCTCGGGCCCGAGATCTATGCGGCCGGCGTCGAGGCGCTGAGTGTTGCCGAGAGCAGTGCCGACGTGCGCAGCGTCGTCATCACCGGCGAGGGCAGCACGTTTTGCGCAGGCGGCAATCTGCAGCGGCTACAGGGCAGCCGGGCCTTGCCGTCCAATGTGCCGGCGCAGAGCGTGGAAAGCCTGCACAACTGGATCGAGTCGATCCGCACCTTCCCCAAACCCGTGATTGCAGCGGTGGAAGGCGCGGCAGCCGGCGCCGGCTTCTCGCTGGCACTGGCCTGCGACCTGATGGTGGCCGCGCGCAACGCGGTGTTCGTCATGGCGTACACCAATATCGCGCTATCGCCCGACGGCGGCGCCAGCTGGAGCCTCACCCGGGCCTTGCCGCGCCAGCTGGTGGCCGAGCTGCTGATGCTCGGCGAACGCATCAGCCCCGAAAGGCTGCATGCGCTCGGCCTGGTGAACCGGCTGTCGGATGCCGGCCAGGCGCTGGCCGACGCGCTGGCCATCGCGGAACGGCTGAACAACCGCGCCCCGAATGCGCTGGCGAGTGTGAAAGAGCTGATCAACGACGCGGCCGAGACCAACCTCACCCAGCAGTTGGGCAGCGAGCGCGACCACTTCGTGAAAAATCTCTACCATGCCAACGCCGGCATCGGCATCGACGCCTTCCTGAACAAGACCACGCCGCGTTACGACTGACGCGCGCTGCCATGCGCACGCGAAAACCGGCGCTCGAAAACACGGCGGCCGGGCCCAGACGCTCAGGTGACAACCCTGAGCCGCCCCGCCTCTCTCGCGCCTGACAATCGAGCCTTCATCAGTCACACAGAAGACAGGCCATGGACGAACCGATTCTCACCATCGACGAGCGCGCCGCGATCAACGCCGGCCGCTGGTTCTCCGCCCTCTCGCCGTCTCTTCGACACGATATTCTTCGCTGCACCTATGTCAAACGCTACCGCGACTCGGAACTGATTGCCGCGCGCGGTGAGCCGCCGGAGGAATGGATCGCGTGTGCGCTGGGCGCGGTGCGGGTCAGCTCCACGTCGGTGTCGGGCAAGCAGATCACCCTGACCTATGTGGAGCCGGGCATCTGGTTCGGCGACGTGGCGATCTTCGACGGCGACCGGCGCACCCACGACGCCTATGCCCACGGCGACACCACCATCGTCTGCGTGGCCAAGGCCGACTTCAAGAAGATCCTGGCCACCCACACCGAGCTCTACGAAGCCCTGCTGCGCCTGTCGGCGCGGCGCATCCGCCAGTTGTTCGGCCTGGTCGAAGACCTGAACACCCTGCCCTTGCGCGCCCGGCTGGCCAAGCAGCTGATCCACCTGGTGCGCAGCTACGGCGTGCCCAGCCTGGCCAATGCCAGCGAAATGCGCATCAGCCTGCAACTGGCCCAGGAAGAACTGGCGCAGCTGCTCGGCGCTTCGCGCCAGCGTGTGAACCAGGAACTCAAGGCGATGGAGCGCGACAACGTGATCCGCATCGAACCGGCGGGCCTCACCGTGCGCAACCGCGAAGCGCTGATGCGCATCGTCGACGCCGACAGCTAGCCGGTACACGCCGCCAGACTGCGTGCCGCGGCGCCCGGCACACCGACACCACGGATGACCTTTCACGGATGACCTTCACGGACGCACCATGACCGACTTCACGCATTTCATCGGCACCCGCGCAGTCACCGGCGCACAAGCTTTCGACGAGGCTGCGCTCGGCGCTTGGCTGCAGCAGAACATAGACGGCTTCGAAGGCCCGCTGCAGGTCGAAATCTTCAAGGGCGGCCAGTCCAACCCGACCTACAAGCTCGTCACGCCGCGCCAAAGCTACGTCATGCGGGCGAAGCCCGGACCTGTGGCCAGGCTGCTGCCCTCCGCGCACGCCATCGAACGCGAATTCGCCGTGATGCGCGGCCTCCACGGCACCGACGTGCCGGTCCCGCGCATGTACTGCCTGTGCGAAGACGAGTCCGTGATCGGGCGCGCGTTCTACATCATGGAGTGCATGGAGGGCCGCGTGATCTGGGACCAGGCCTTGCCGGACATGACGCCGGCACAGCGCGGCGAGATCTACGACGAGATGAACCGAGTCATCTCCGCGCTGCACACGGTCAAGTTCGCGGATCGCGGCCTCGCCGGCTACGGCAAGCCGGGCAACTACTTCGACCGCCAGATCGGCCGCTGGAGCAAGCAGTACAAGGCGTCGGCCGATGGGTCGGGCCCGATGAGCCAGCCCATCGACGCAATGGACAAACTGGTCGAGTGGCTGCCGGCGCACATCCCGGCGGCCGCGCGCGACGAGAGCAAGATTTCCATCGTCCACGGCGACTTCCGCCTGGACAACCTGATGTTCCATCCCACCGAGCCACGCGTGATCGCGGTGCTGGACTGGGAGCTGTCCACGCTCGGCCATCCGCTTGCGGACTTCAGCTACCACTGCATGGCCTGGCACATCCCGCACGGATCGTTCCGCGGC
>JAQGMQ010000813.1 GCA_028292305.1 Rhodoferax sp. | reverse complement strand
TGGAAATCAGGAACTTGGCGTTGTTGTTCTCGGCTATGAGCGCGTTCAGGTAAGCCGCACACACATGTGCCTTGAGGCTGCCGGCATCGGCCTCGTCGATCAGGACGTTACTGATACTGCGTGAATCGAGCCAGCTGAGAGCGGTGCCGCTGGACCAACCCGGATCGACCTTCGTGCTGCCGACGGTGTTTTTATAGAGCAGGCCGGAATACTGATTGCAATAGGTCGGGTTCCAGGTGACCGGGGTGTTTTTGCTGTTCTTGATCGTGCCAAATGGTTTGTATCCGGTTGGCCACTTCGCAATTGGGAACGTGGTGCTGGTTTGCACCGGCTTCCACTTGGTTGGCGATAAGCCTGGCGCTCCCGAAGCGCGGGGCGAGCGCGAGGCGGAAGCCTTGCCCGTCTTGGGATTGGCCGAGGCCCAGGAGATCGCCGAGAGGCAGGCCGGGGTGCTGGTGCCGCCGCCGTTGCCGGCCATGGCCGAGCGACCGCTGAAAGCCAGCACCACAGGGGCGGCGGCCAGCCCAGCTTGAACAAGACGCCGACGCGACGGCATCTGCACTTGGGGTTCCGCTGTCTCCACAGCATTCACCAGCGCAACGTCATTCGTCTTTTTTGTCATTTCATTCATACCGAGCCTTTTTTTCTCAAACCAAAATTGCCACTAACTGTAACGGGCGTATGGGCTGCTGCGAGACAACTAAGTCACACTTTCGCGCAAATCGCTCCGCCAATTCGCAACAAACAAAGCATAAATTGTGCCGCCCTACTTGCAAGTGGATACATCTTTGATTTTCAACGGATTTTTGTCCTTGACTTCGGGATCAGCGGCCTGCGCGCCAAAACTTGTAAAGTTCCTCGACAGATTTGGAAACCCATCCCGCTAAACTCGAGCCGCATTTCGCGCCTCCCGTGATGAATAACGTTCTTACCGCCGCCTTCTACAAGTTCGTGGATCTGCCCGACTTTGCCGGCCTGCGTCCCGACCTGCTGGCCGCGTGTGAACTGCATGGCGTGCGCGGCAACATCCTGCTGGCGCCCGAGGGCGTGAACGGCACGATCGCCGGTGCGGCCCAAGGCGTGCACGGCGTCCTGGCCTGGCTGCGCAGCGATCCCCGCCTGGCCGACCTGCAGCATAAGGAGGCTTGCGCCGAAGCCAACCCGTTCTACCGCATGAAAGTGCGGCTCAAACGCGAAATCGTCTCGATGGGTGTGCCCGACGTCAACCCTGCCCTGATGGCCGGGCACTACGTCAAACCCGAAGACTGGAATCGCCTGCTCGACGACCCGAACGTGGTGGTGGTCGACGTGCGCAACGACTACGAGGTCGGCATCGGGAGCTTCGACGGCGCGGTCAACCCGCACACCCGAAGCTTTACCGAACTGCCCGGTTGGGTTCGCGACGCGTCCGCACCCGGCCAGCCGCTGGCGGGCAAGCCCAAGGTGGCGATGTTCTGCACCGGCGGCATCCGCTGCGAAAAGTCGACCGCCTTGCTGCGCTCGCAGGGCTTCGGCGAGGTCTACCACCTCGAAGGCGGCATTCTCAAATACCTGGAGACGGTGCCCGAATCCGAAAGCCGCTGGAAGGGCCAGTGTTTCGTGTTCGACGAACGCGTGTCGGTCGGCCACGGCCTGGTACCGGGCGACCTGGAACTGTGCCGGTCGTGCCGCCACCCGCTGGGCGACGCAGACCGCGCGTCGCCGCATTTCGTGCGCGGCGTGAGCTGTGCGCGCTGCCACGACAACCGAAGCGACGACGAGAAAAGAAACCTGCTCGAACGCGAGCGCCAGATGACGCTGGCCCGCGAGCGCAATGCGCAGCACCTCGGCGCACGCCTGGCACCGCCCAAGGTGGCGGGTGCGACCGAATCGTGAGCGTGCAGCAGACCGCTGCCGGCGGCACGACCCTGCCCGTTCTCTATTCGTTCCGCCGCTGCCCCTACGCCATGCGCGCGAGGCTGGCGCTGCGCGTGTGTGGCGTCGCCTGCGAGCTGCGTGAAGTGGTGCTGCGCAACAAGCCGGCGGCGCTGTTGAATGCCTCGGCCAAAGGCACGGTGCCGGTGCTGGTCGACGGGCTGGGCCATGTGATCGACCAGAGCCTGGACATCATGCGATGGGCGCTCAACCAGCACGACCCAGAGGCCTGGCTGGCGCCCGAGGACGGCAAGCTGGACGAGATGCTGGCCGTCATCGCGCAAAACGACGGCGCTTTCAAACGCCATCTCGACCGGTACAAATACCCGCAGCGCTACTGCGAAGAAGTCGCCAGCCTTTCGCCCCGCGAAGCCGGCTCTGTTTGGCTCATGCAACTCGAATCCCGCCTGGCGGCGACGCCCTACCTGTTCGGCACCCGCCCGGCGTTGGCCGACATGGCGGTGGCGCCATTCGTTCGCCAATGGGCGCACGTTGATGCGGGCTGGTTTGCGGCCCAGCCCTGGCCGCGCCTCATCGCCTGGCTGTCGGCATGGGAATCATCGGCCCTGCTGGCCAGCGTGATGGAGAAATACGCCCCGTGGCAACCCGGGGCACCAGCCGTGTACTTCGGCTGATCTTCAGATCGCCAGCCGCGCCTTGGCTTCGGCGTATTCGCGCTTCAGCTGCTCGACGAAATCGGCTGTGCTCTGCACCTTGTCGATGGCGCCGATGCCCTGGCCGCAGCCCCAGATGTCTTTCCAGGCCTTGCGCGCGTCGCCGCCGAAGTTCATCTTGGTCGGATCGCTTTCAGGCAGTGCGTCCGGGTCGAGCCCGGCCGCACGGATCGACGGCGCGAGGTAGTTGCCGTGCACGCCGGTGAACAGGTTGCTGTAGACCACGTCGTCCGAATTGCCGTCGACGATGGCCTGCTTGTAGGCGTCGCTGGCCCGCGCCTCGTGGGTGGCGATGAAGGCCGAGCCGATGTAGGCGAAGTCGGCGCCCATGGCCTGCGCGGCCAGCACCGCGCCGCCGGTCGAGATCGCGCCCGACAGCGCCACCGGGCCGTCGAACCATTGGCGGATTTCCTGGATCAGCGCAAACGGGCTTTTCACGCCGGCATGGCCGCCCGCGCCGGTCGCCACCGCCACCAGGCCGTCGGCGCCCTTTTCAATTGCCTT
>JAQGMQ010000780.1 GCA_028292305.1 Rhodoferax sp. | reverse complement strand
CGACTCGCGCAAATCCGGTGCCAACCCCCGCGTCTCCGACCCGAACACGAACCAGTCGCCCGCCTGAAACTGCAGGCTGTGCGCGACCCGGCTGCCGTGTGTGGTCATGGCAAACATGCGTTCAGGTGCCGGTTTTTCCGCTGCCAGAAAGGCCGCCCAGTCGGCATGCCGCCGCAGCTCGGCGTACTCGTGGTAGTCGAGCCCGGCGCGGCGCAGGAGTTTGTCGTCCATCGAGAAGCCGAGCGGCTCGATCAGGTGGAGTGCGCAGCCGGTGTTGGCCGCCAGGCGGATCACGTTGCCGGTGTTGGGGGGAATCTCGGGCTCGACCAGGACGATATGGAACATCGCCGTATTTTCACCCGGCGCTCAGTCCTCGGGCGTGCGCGCCAGCACCAGCGCGGTGATGTGGGCCGCGCCGCCCTGGCGCACGGCGGCGGCGGCCGCGAACAGCGAGGCGCCACTGGTCATCACGTCGTCGACCAGCACCACCCGCCGGCCGGCTAGCTCGGCGGCGCGCAGCGGGTCGAGCAGGAAGGCGCCGCGCACATTGCGCTGGCGCTGGCTGCGGTTCAGGTCGCGCTGGGGCGGCGTGTCGCGCACCCGCAGCAGCAGCCGCGCGTCGACCTTGTCGGGGGCCAGGCGGCGGGCCAGTTCCAGCGCCTGGTTGTAGCCGCGCTCGCGCAGCCGTTCACGCGCCAGCGGCATCGGCAGCACCAGGTCGCAGCGTTCCAGCGCGGGCTCGGTCCAGGGGCTGTGCCGCATCAGGTCGGCCAGTGCATGGGCCCAGCCCACCTGCTGGCGGAACTTGAAGCGCGCGATGCAGGCCGACCACGGATAGGCGTAGTCCACGGCGGCGAAGCAGGCGTCCACCGGAGGCGGGTGGCGGATGCAGGCGCCGCACTGGGTCAGCGTGTCGGTCGCCGCAGACAAAGGCAGGGCGCAGGTGCGGCAGCGGGGCTGCGGCTGGGCAAAGCGCTGCACGCAGGCCTCGCACACCGGCCGCGCGGGCCAGGCGCGGCAGATGGCGCACTGGCTCGGCACCGCCGCGGCGAAGCGCGCCAGCCGTTCCCGCAGCTTCGGGGCGGGCTTGGGGGAGGGCGCCGGCAAGGGTGGCATCCGGTCAATATACTCGGGGGCTTTGCGCGGCTCCGCCGCCTGCGGCCATGCCCACCCAGCTCCCCCCCACCATCGACCCACCTGCCGCCGCGCGCTGGGCAGACCTGCGTTCGCCCGGTTCGCCCTGGCTGCACGAAGAGGTGGCCCGGCGCATGGAAGACCGGCTGCAGTGGATCAAGCTGCAGCCCACGGCCTGGGCCCACTGGGGTCCGGTGCGCGGCGGGTTGCAGGCGCATGGGCTGTTGTCGGCGCGTTATCCGGAGGCCACCTGCTACGTGGTGGAGGCGCACGCCGACCAGGCCGACGCGGCCATCAAATCGGTGGCCAAGCCGTGGTGGACCCCGGCCCGCTGGAAGGCCGGCGCCCAGCTGGCCGCGTTGCCACAGGACAGCAGCGTGCAGATGCTCTGGGCCAACATGATCCTGCACAGCGCCGGCGATCCGCAGGCGTTGATGGCGCAGTGGCACCGGGCGCTGGCGGTCGACGGCTTCCTGATGTTCTCTTGCCTGGGGCCCGACACCCTGATGGAGCTGCGCGGTGTGTACGAGGCCCTGGGCTGGGGCGCGCCCGGCCACGAGTTCACCGACATGCACGACTGGGGCGACATGCTGGTCGGCGCCGGGTTTGCCGAGCCGGTGATGGACATGGAGCGCATCGTGCTGACCTATGCCTCGGCGGCCAGATTGTTGCTGGATCTGCGCGAAATCGGCCGCAACCTGCATCCGGCGCGTTTCCCCACCTTGCGCGGCAAGGCCTGGCGCGGCGAGCTGGAAGCGGCGTTGACGCAGCACCTGGCCGATGCGGCGGCGGGCGGTCGGCTGTCGATGACTTTCGAGCTGATCTACGGCCACGCGCTCAAGCCCCGGCCGCGCCTCAAGGTCGACGCCCAGAGCGCCATTTCGCTGCGCGACATGCGCGACATGTTGCAGCGTGGGCCGCCGGGGGCGACGTAAAGCTTCCCGAAAGGGTTTTCCAGCGTCTGATATCCGCACCTGATGAAAAGGCCATGGGGTAACCATGGCTACAATCAAGAGTTAGAAAAAGATTTTGGGTATCCCCCCACGCAGTCAGTAGATTCGTTCACGTATTCGGGCAGAAATGAGGCCCGGGCGGTCCGCTGAATTTTGTGAGCGTCATCCGTGTCGAACCTGGTTTTTCGTTTTGCCACCGTCTCGGGCCAGAACATCCACTGGTTCCTGAAGCGCAACTGCTCGGTCACACCAGCGCAGCTGGGCTGGCTTTACGCTTCCATCTGCGTGGTGTCGCTGAGCATCGGCACGTTCTTCTGGCTGCAAGGCGCCAAGCTGATCATGCCGTTCGCCTGGCTTGAGCTGGCGGTGGTGGGCGTGGCGTTCCTGGTGTATGCGCGGCATGCCACCGACGGGGAAAAGATTTCGCTGCAAGGCGGCCACCTGGTGGTCGAGCTCGAAAATGCGGGCCGGCTGGAGCGGGCGGAATTCCAGCGCGAGTGGGTGCGCATCGAGCCCAAGACCGGCGACCATTCGCTGATCGAAGTCTCGGCGCGGGGCCGGTCGGTGGAAGTGGGGCGTTACGTCAGGCCGGAACTGCGGCCGGCGCTGGCCCGCGAGATTCGCATGGCGCTGCACGGTACGTGAGCCGGGTCAGGTCTGAATCGGGTCTGAGACAGGCCCCCGGAAGAGGGGCGAGAGTGGGTCGAAAAATGGGTTCAAGTTGCTTCAATTGGGCTGTTGAATAAGTGAAAACGATGAAGATGATGCATAACAAGTTGGCCTCGCTGCGCTCCGCAATCGGCAAGATCGGTCAGATCGGCAAGATCGCTGTATCGGCCGGCGCCTGGGTCGGCACAGCGGCCTACGCCGTCAACGATCTGCCAGGCGGCCCTGCCGTGCGCCAGCTGAATCTGGGGCCGGCCGTGACCAAGATCGCCGAGGAGCAGCAGTGGCTGCACTGGTTCATGCTCATCTTGTGCACGGTCATCTTTCTCGCCGTCTTCGGCGTGATGTTCTATTCCATCTGGAAGCACCGCAAGTCCAAGGGCTACAAGGCGGCCAACTTCCATGAGTCGGTGGTGGTCGAAGTCATCTGGACCATCGTGCCTTTCGTGATCGTGATCCTGATGGCCCTGCCGGCCACCAAGGTGGTGGTTGCGCTGAAAGACACCACCAACGCCGACCTGACCATCAAGGCCACCGGCATGCAGTGGAAGTGGGGCTATGACTACATCAAGGGTGAAGGCGAAGGCATCGGCTTCGTGTCCACGCTCGACGCTTCGCAGCGCGCCATGTCCAACAGCGGCGACGTCAGCAAGGCACCCGACGACTACCTGCTGAAGGTCGACAACGCGCTGGTCGTGCCGGTCAACAAGAAGGTCCGCATCATCACCACCGCCAACGACGTGATCCACGCCTTCATGGTGCCGGCCTTCGGCATCAAGCAGGACGCGATCCCCGGCTTCGTGCGCGACACCTGGTTCCGCGCCGAGAAGGTGGGCAGCTACTACGGCCAGTGCGCCGAGTTGTGCGGCAAGGAACACGCCTACATGCCGATTCATGTAAAGGTGGTCTCGGCCGAGGACTACACCAAGTGGGTCGACGGTGAAAAGAAGAAGATGGCCGCCAAGCTCGACGACCCGACCAAGGTCTGGACGCTCGACGACATCCTGAAGCGTGGTGAAAAGGTGTATGCGGCCAACTGCGCCGCCTGCCACCAGGCCAACGGCAAGGGCGCCGGCCCGATCAAGCCGCTGGACGGATCGGCCACCGTGCTCGACGCCGACCACACCAAGCAGATCCATGTGCTGTTGAACGGCCAGAACAACGGCGCGATGCCATCGTGGAAGCAGCTGAGCGACACCGACATCGCCTCCGTCATCAGCTACACCAAGAACAAATGGTCGAACAAGACCGGTCAGCTTGTGCAGCCGGCTGAAGTCCTGGCCCAGCGCGGCAAAT
>JAQGMQ010000757.1 GCA_028292305.1 Rhodoferax sp. | reverse complement strand
ACCAGCACGTTGGCGAAGGTGATGCAGGCCAGCAGGCCCATGATCACCACGGTGGCCCAGTCCTCGATGGCCAGAGGCACCTTGGCCGGTTCGTCGGCGGCTTCGATCTGAGGGGGGAGGGGGCTGGTGGCGTCCAGCAGGGCGCCGGACTCGGGAGGGGAGGACATCGGAGGAGGGCGGGAGGCTGCGAAACGGGTGGTGGATGTTGGCGTCGTTGTGTCACCGGGGCAGGCACCGGAAAACGGAGTCCGTGCACCTTGCTGCGAGCAAGGCTGCGAAGATCGTAACGACTTGCAGCCCGACCTCCATCGGGGGTTTCCTTAGCTACCCGGCGGCCGTGCGAGGCCGTGTCAGGTCCGCCGCGGGTGCGCGGGCCGATGGGACAATCGGGGCATGACACGCTCTGCCGACACCCTCACGATCACCCGACCCGACGACTGGCACCTGCATGTGCGCGACGGCGCCGCCCTCGAAGCCGTCGTGCCGCATTCGGCCCGCCAGATGGGCCGCGCGCTGATCATGCCCAACCTGCGCCCGCCGGTCACGACCGCGCAACAGGCCCTGGCCTACCGCGACCGCATCCTGGCCGCGGTGCCCGCCGGCACGGCCTTCGAGCCGGTGATGTCGCTCTACCTCACCGACAAGCTGCCGCCCGAGGAGATCGCGCTGGCGGCCGAAGCCGGCGTGCGCGCGCTCAAGCTCTACCCGGCCGGCGCCACCACCAACAGCGATGCCGGCGTGACCGACATCCGCAAGACCTACAAGACGCTGGAGGCGATGCAGCGCGAAGGCGTGCTGCTGCTGGTGCACGGCGAAGTCACCAACCCCGAGGTCGACCTGTTCGACCGCGAGGCAATGTTCATCGACCAGCAGCTGATCCCGCTGCGCCGCGACTTCCCCGAACTGAAGATCGTGATGGAACACATCACCACCCAGGAAGCCGCGCAGTACGTGACCGGGGCCGACGCGTTCCTTGGCGCCACCATCACGGCGCACCATCTTCTGTTCAACCGCAACGCCATCTTCACCGGCGGCATCCGTCCGCACTACTACTGCCTGCCCGTGCTGAAGCGCGAAACCCACCGGCTGGCGCTGGTGCAGGCGGCGATCAGCGGGCCGGGCCGATTCTTCCTGGGCACCGACAGCGCGCCGCACGCCGCCCACCTGAAGGAACACGCCACAGGCTGCGCCGGCTGCTACACGGCCCACGCGGCGGTGGAGATGTACGCCGAGGCCTTCGACAACGCCGGTGCGCTCGACCGGCTCGAAGCCTTCACCAGCTTCAACGGCCCCGACTTCTACCAGTTGCCGCGCAACACCGGCAAGGTCGTGCTGCGCAAGGAAAGCTGGACGCCGCCGGCCAGCTACCGCTTCGGCGAGGCCGAGCTGAAGCCGCTGCGCTCCGGCGATGCGCTGCCGTGGAAATTGATCGACTGATTTTGACAACGAGAACCAACCCATGAACGATTCCATCTCCATGCAGGGCCGTGGCGGTGTCGCGCTGCTCATCGACGCCGACAACCTGTCCTCGCCCGAGGCGGTGGAAGAGGCGCTGCGCAAGCTCACCGAACTCTGCGGCCCGGTATCCATCCGCCGCGCCTACGGCAGCGCCGACAACCTGAAGGGCCTGGCCGGCGTGATGCGCGACCTGGCCATCCGCCCCATCATCAACGACCCGCTGAGCAAGAACACCACCGACATCCTGCTGGCCGTGGACGCGCTCGACCTCTGGTACCAGTGCGCCCCGTCGGTGATGGCCATCGGCACCGGCGACGCCGACTTCGCACCGCTGGTGCTGCGCCTGCGCGAACGCGGCGTGCGGCTGATCTGCTTCTCGCAGCGCACCAAGCTGTCGCCCGACATCCGCGGCTACTACGAGCAGGTGCTGATCGTGCGCGCCAAGAAGAGCGACGACAACGCGATGCTGCCGCTGCAGACCATGGCACCACCGCCACGTGCCATGCCGCCTGCCGCGCCGCGTGCCCCGCGCGCTGCGCCGGCCGCGCCCGCCAAGAAGGCCGTGAGCCGCAGCCGGGCCAAGCCCAAGGCGGCCGTTCCGTCGATCACGGACGCTCCGCTGTTTGCCGACCTGGAGCCGGGCTTCAACGCCGAGCCGCCGGCGCCCGCGCCTGTCTCGCGCATGTTTCCCACCCGCAGCGAACCCGCTCCGGCGGTGCCTACCGCGACGGCATCGCCCGAATTCACCCGTGGCGAGCACACGGAAGGCGTGCTGGCCATCCTGCAGGCCGTGCCGGGTTTGAACGACGGCCAATCGGTGGCGTTCAACGAAGCCGTGCGGCTGTTGCACGACGCCAAGCTGCTCGGCAAGAACGCGTCATCGATCAAGTTCTTCAAGAAACACGCGGCGCATTTCGAGCTCACGCCCGAAGTCCAGCCCACGCGGTTGCGCTTCCTCGCCTGAGCGCCCAGGCCGTGCCGCAAGGCCCGCCGCCGCCGTTGCCACCGTGGCCATCCGTCGACTGGTCGCGCCCGTGGCTGGCGCCCTTCAGGACACTTGGCGAGCCGGCCCTGGCCCGCGTGCTGCAGGGCCAGCCAGTGGCGGATGCGCTGAATGCCGCTGGCGACGCGCCGGTGCGCTTCGTGCCGCAGCACGCCTTGCCGCCCCGCCTGGCCTATGAAAGTTTCATCTTCGCCACCGGCACCGTGCCCAGCCGCGACAACCTGCACGACTTCTTCAACGGCCTGGTCTGGCAAACATGCCCCGCCACCAAGGCCCGGCTCAACCAGTTGCAGGCGGCCGAGATTGCCGCGCAGGGCCAGAGTCCGCAACGCGGCGCGGTGCGTGACGCACTGACGCTGTTCGACGAAAACGCGGCCTTCCTCATCGCGCCGCCCGCGCTCTGGCAGGCCCTGGCCGACCGCGCGTGGCAACGGCTTTTTGTCGAGCTGCGACCGCTGTGGGCCGAGGCGCGGCTGCTGCTGTTCGGCCATGCACTGCTCGAAAAACTGGTCACGCCGCGCAAGCCGATCACGGCCCACGTGTACGCCGTGCCGATGTCCGGCGGCGTTGACATGCGGGGGTTGGACGCGGCCATTGCCCAAAGCCTGAGCGCCGAAGCGCTGGCCCGCAAACCTTTCTTTCCCTTGCCAGTTTTGGGCGTACCCGGCTGGTGGCTCGGCAACGAAAACTTTTCCTTCTATGATGACCCGCTTGTATTTCGGCCCCGCCGCGTCCCTACAACCACGACAACAAACGACGCGGCCTGACCTCGGCTTGATGTGCGCGCCCGCGCCCTCATCTGGCAAGTCAGGGCCAACTTAACCCGACCCCCCGGAGAATCCATGAAACGCATCCTTCTGTTCGTGCTGACCAACGTCGCCTTCGTGGCGGTGCTGGGCATCGTCGCCAGCCTGCTCGGCGTGAACCGCTTCCTGACCGCCAACGGCCTGAACCTGGGCGCGCTGCTCGGCTTCGCGCTGGTGATGGGCTTCGGCGGCGCGATCATCTCGCTGCTGATCAGCAAGCCCATGGCCAAATGGTCGTCGGGCGTGCGCGTCATCGCCCAGCCGCAGAACGCCGACGAAGCCTGGCTCGTCGACACCGTGCGCCGCCTGGCCGACAAGGCCAAGATCGGCATGCCCGAAGTCGGCGTGTTCGAAGGCGACCCCAACGCCTTCGCCACCGGCGCCTTCAAGAACTCGGCCCTGGTGGCCGTGTCGACCGGCCTGCTGCAGGGCATGACCCGCGAAGAGATCGAAGCCGTGCTGGGCCATGAGGTGGCCCACGTGGCCAACGGCGACATGGTCACCATGACCTTGATCCAGGGCGTGATGAACACCTTCGTGGTGTTCCTGAGCCGCGTCATCGGTTATGCGGTGGACGGCTTCCTGCGCAAGGGCGACGACCGCAGTTCAGGCCCCGGCATCGGCTATTACGTGACCACCATCGTGCTCGACATCGTGCTCGGCTTTGCCGCCGCCATCGTCGTCGCCTGGTTCTCGCGCCACCGCGAGTTCCGCGCCGATGCCGGTGCCGCGCAACTCATGGGCCGCTGCCAGCCGATGATCAACGCCCTGGCGCGCCTGGGCGGCATGCACACAGCCGAGCTGCCGAAGAGTGTGGCCGCGCTGGGCATTGCCGGCGGCATCGGCAAGCTGTTTTCGACCCACCCGCCGATCGAAGAGCGGATTGCGGCGCTGCAGAACAGCCAGGGCTGATGCCGCAGGCGTTCGGCGTGGCGGGGGCGGACGACAGTCGGACACTTCGACAGGCTCAGTGCTAACGGGGGTGAAATCCGTTCGCGCTGAGCCCACCTTCCGTTCGCGCTGAGCCCACCTTCCGTTCGGGCTGAGCTTGTCGAAGCCTCTGCCAGAAACCAACACAAAACATGACCCCTCTACGTTTCGAATGGGCCCGCATCGACGGTCTCAGCGCCCGCGCCTTCCACGCTGCCATCGCCCTGCGTGAAGCCGTCTTCGTCGTCGAACAAAATTGTGTGTTCCAGGACGCCGACGCACTCGACCTGCAGTGCTGGCACCTCCTCGCCTGGTCGGGCGACGCACTCGCCGCCTACCTGCGCGTGGTTGACCCGGGTGCCAAGTACGACGAGCCCTCGCTGGGCCGCGTCGTCAACGCCGCGGCGTTCCGCGGCAAGGGTGTAGGTCAGGCCCTGGTGACCGAGGCGCTGGCGCGTTGCGACGCCACTTGGCCCGGTCACCCGAACCGCATCGGCGCGCAGCAGTATCTGTTGAAGTTCTACCAGGGCTTCGGCTTCGTGCAGACGTCGGAAGCCTACAGCGAAGACGGCATTCCCCATATCGAAATGCTGCGCTCCGCGCCGTAGTGGGCGCATCAATCGGCGGTGATCTTGCGCGTTTCGATCAGCGTCTTCCAGCGTGCGAATTCCTGCGCCTGGAACGCGGTGAACTGGGCCGGCGTGTTGGCCACCACCTCCAGGCCCTGCTCGGTCATGCGGGCCGCCACGACCGGGTCGCGCATGGCGGCGATGGCGGCCGCGGCGATCTTCTCGCGCACCGCCGGCGGCAGTCCTTTTGGTGCCGCCAGTCCTTGCCATGAATACACCTCGGCGTCCTTCACGCCAGCCTCGGCCAGCGTGGGCACATCGGGCAGCACGGGCGAGCGTTTGTTGCCCGTGACGGCGATCGGGTGCAGCTTGCCCGCACGGATGTGCTGCAGCACCGCGTTGACGTTCTGGAACGAGTAGTCGACCTGGTTGCCCAGCAGGTCGTTGATGGCCGGCGCGCCACCCTTGTATGGCACATGCAGGCCTTCGGTGCCGCTTTGCTGCCAGAAGACTTCGGCCGAGAGGTGGTCGGAGGCACCGTTGCCCGAACTCGCGAAGCTCACCTTGCCGGGGTTGGCCTTGAGCTCGGCGATCACGTCGGCGGTGCTGCGCGCCTTCTTGCCGGGCGCGGCCACCAACACGTTGGGCGCCTGCACCAGCACCGTCAGGTAGTCGAAATCCTTCAGCGCGTCGAAGGGCACCGACTTCTGCAGATGCGGTGCGATCACATAGGTGCCGAGCGACGACACCATCAGCGTGTAGCCGTCGGCCGGTGCGCGTTTCACGAAGCCCGCGCCGATGGCACCGGTGGCGCCGGGCCGGTTGTCGATCACGAAGGTCTGGTTCAACTTGCCCTGCATCTGCGTGGCCATGGCGCGGGCCACGGTGTCGGTGGAGCCACCGGCGGGGAACGGCACGATCACCGTCACCGGTTTTTCAGGCCAGGCGGTTTGCGCGCCCGCCGCCAGGCTCGCCGCGCAGGCGAGCACCAGCCAGAGTCGTTTGAGTTTCGGCATGTCTTGTCTCCGTCATGTTGTAGGAGGGCTTGGCGCCCCTCGCCAGTATGCCGGGTTGCGTTTCGTACAGTGCCCAACACGCCTTGTCTGTGCCACCGCCAATGCGACGTGCGTAGAGATCAGCAACCGTTGACTTGGCTGCCGCACCCGCCGGGTGGCCGGCTCAGCCTTGCCGCGTATGGGCGAACTTGAGCGTGGCTTCCAGCATGCGTCGCAGGTGCGGTTGTACGCCGGCCGCCACGTCGGGCAGGTAGTCGAACGGCAGCGCTTCCTGCATGTAGGAGGCCTGCGTCATCTCCATCTGGATGGCGTGGATGTTCCGCGAGGGCTCGCCGTAGTGGCGCGTGATGTAGCCGCCGGTGAAGCGGCCGTTCAGCACCGCGGTGTAGCCACCGGCCTGGTCGGCGATGCGAAACACGGCCTGCGTCAGCGCGTCGGCGCAGCTGTCGCCCTTGGCCGTGCCGAGGTTGAAGTCGGGCAACCGGCCGTCGAAGAAACGCGGCAGCACCGAGCGGATCGAATGTGCATCCCACAACACGGCCACGCCGTGTTCGGTGCGGATGCGGGCCAGCTCGGCTTCCAGCTGGCGGTGGTAGGGCTCCCACACGGCCACGCGCCGCGCTTCGATTTCTGCGTCGCCAGGCACGTCGCCCTTGGCGTACAGCGGCGTGTTGTCGAAGGTGTCGACCGGGCACAGGCCGGTGACGCTCTGGCCCGGGTACAGGCTCGCGCCGTCGGGCGGGCGGTTCAGGTCGACCACGTAGCGCGAGTGCGTCGCCACCAGGATCGACGCGCCGAGTTCGCGCGCGAAGTCGTACAGTTTTTCCAGATGCCAGTCGGTGTCGGGCACCTGCCGCGCCTCGGGCGTGAGCCGCGCGGCGATGGCGGGCGGCAGGTGGGTGCCCACATGCGGCATCGACACGAGCAGCGGCACGCTGCCCCGGTGGAAGCGGAAGGCGGGCTGGTCGGTCACGTGGTCGGTCATGTCGAAAATCCTCAGGCTGTATCGCGCAATTGTGCGCGCGCCGCCACGAACGCCGCCGCGGCGGCCTGGTGCAGTGCATGGCGGCCGGCCTGCAACCGCTGCACACCGCGCGTCCACACGCCCGCGATGGCCGAAGTGCGGTGGCTGGCGAACACGTGGCTCGACAACATCTCGGCTGCCGAAAGCCCGGCCAGCGCGACGTGGTCGGCGTCGAGCACCACGAAGTCGGCCGGCTGCCCGACCGCCAACCCGCATTCGGTATGTGCTCCCGCATGCGGGAGGGGGCTGGGGTGAGGGCGGTCATTCCACCCCCCCGCTTGCCTGCCCCCCGCCACCGCCTGCAGCACCATCGCCGTCGCCACCTGCGGCTGCGCCGTCGTCGCCAGCACATTGCGCTCGCGCCGCTGCAGCCGCTGCCCATACTCCAGCAGCATCAACTCTTCGGCCGCGTTGACGGTGGCGTGGCTGTCCGAGCCCAGGCCCCAGGCGCCACCCGCCGCCAGCCAGGCCGGCATGTCGAACAGCCCGTCGCCCAGGTTGGCCTCGGTGCTCGGGCACAGACCCGCCACCGCACCCGTGCGGGCGGCACGCGCGTACTCGTCGGGGGACATGTGCGTGGCGTGCACCAGGCACCACCGCGCGTCCACCGCCGCATGGTCCAGCAGCCATTCCACCGGCCGCTGGCCACTCCAGGCCAGGCAGGCGTCGACCTCGCCGGTCTGCTCGGCAATGTGGATGTGCACCGGCGCCGCCGGGTCGATGGCGGCCAGGCCGGCCAGTGCCTCGCGCAGGCTTTCGGGCGGCACGGCGCGCAGCGAATGCGGCGCCAGGCCGAGCCGCGCGCCCTGTGCGTCGCACAGCGGCTTCAGGCGCTGCAGCAGCTTCAGCATTGAATCGGTGCTGCGGAT
>JAQGMQ010000742.1 GCA_028292305.1 Rhodoferax sp. | reverse complement strand
TGCGTTGCGGTCGGCCGCGATGACGCGGTAGCCGTCCTGCGCGAACGCACGCGCGATTTCGGCGCCGATGCCGCTGCCGGCGCCGGTGACCAGCGCCGTGCGTCTTGAAGTACTTGGAGACATTCGGGTGTCCTGTTGATCGGGAAGGAAGAGTGGTGAATGGGACGTGAAGCGCTGCCCGCAGCTTGGGCGCGGGCCTGCGGTTTCAATCGGCGTTCTTGAGCCCGAGCCGCTTCATCAGGGGTTCGAACACCTCGTAGTCGCTCTGCGTGAGGGCGGCCATTTTTTCGGGCGTCTCGATGGCAGGCAGCAACGAAGAGTCCTGCAGGAACTTGCGCGCCTCGGGCGTCTGCATGGCGGCGTTGATGGCGGCGTTGAGTTTGTCGACGATGGGCCGAGGCGTGTTGGGCGGCGCGAAGACCCCGTTCCACACCATCGGAATCTCCACGTTCGGATATCCCGCTTCGGCGAACGTCGGCACGTCGGGCAGGGTGGCCAGCCGCTTTTTCTGGGCGATGACCAGCACGCGCACCTTGCCCGCCTGGATGTACTGCGCGGCCGAAGCCACGTCGGACAGGATCATCTGCACCTGGCCGCTGAGCATGGCCAGCAAGGCCGGCGCGCCGCCCTGGTAGGGCACTTGCTGGATGTCCACCCCGGCGGTGTATTTGAAGGCCTCCATGCCCAGGCCGCCCTGGCCCAGCGTGCCCGGGGAGCCGTAGTTGAGCTTGCCCGGGTTGGCCTTGGCAAAGGCCACCAGGTCCGCCAGGGTCTTGAACGGGCTGTCGGCCGGCACATAGATGCCCATCGGGATCTCGGAGGTGAGCGCCACGGCGGTGTAGTCGCGGCGGCCGTAGGGCAGGCCCTTTTCCTTGTAGTAGGCCACGTTCACCGTAAACGGTTGGCCGTTGGCCAAGTGCAGGGTGTAGCCGTCGGGCGCCGCCTTGGCCACGTACTGGGTGGCCGGTATCAGGTTGCCGCCGGCCTTGTTTTCCACGATCACCTGCTGGCCGATGCGCTGGCTCAGGCCGTTGGCGACCAGTCTTGCGATCTGGTCGGTCAGGCCGCCCGCGGCGAAGCCGACGACGATCTTGATCGGCTTGTTCGGGTAGTCGTCGGCGCTGGCGTTCATGCAAAAGCCTCCGAGGGTGCTGGCCGCCAGGGCCGATAGAACCATGCTGCGTCGTTGTCTGGATGGGGTCACGAAAGTCTCCTGCTGGGGGTGGGTCGGTGAGAGAAGGGATGGGCTACACCATCGCGGTCGTCGACGTGGGCGAGGGCGTTGGCGAGGGCGCCTGCGCCGCGGCCGTCCGTGCCGCGCGCTCCGGCTGGCGGGCCAGATGCTGGCCGGCCAGCCAGCCGAACGTGAGGGCCGGTCCGAGCGTGATGCCGGCCGAGGGATAACGTCCGCCCATCACCGAGTGCATGTCGTTGCCCGCCGCATACAGCCCGGGAATCGGCGCGCCGCTGGCATCGAGGGCCTGGCTGTTCTCGTCGCACTGGATGCCGATGGCCGTGCCGATGTCGCCCGCATAGACGGCGACGGCGAAGAACGGAGCGCGCAGCAATGGCCCGAGGCAGGGATTGGGGCCGTTGTGCGCGGGGTCGCCGAGGTGCTGGTGGTAGGCATTGCTGCCTTTGCCGAAGGCGGTGTCGGTGCCCGTCTGCGCGGCTTCGTTGAACTGCGCGGCGGAGGCCTTCAGGCCCTGCGCGTCGATCTGCAGCGCCTGGGCAAGGCCTTCGAGCGAATCGGCCTGGACCAGGTAGTCCGCATCGATCAGGTGTTGTCGCGCACGGCCGCCGGGCAGCGCCAGGCCGAGCCCCCATTTATGCATGAAGTCGGCGTCGCAGACCAGATACGCCGGGATGCTGGGCACCTGCGCATGCGAGCGCTGCATCGCCAGCACGAACTCGTGGTACGTGGTGGACTCGTTCACAAAGCGCCGCCCCGCGCTGTTGACCGCCATCAGGCCTGGCTTGGCCCGGTCCCATACGAGGTGCGGATACCGCACTGTCTCGCCGTCGGGCCGGCGCAGGATCGACACTGGCGCCCACAGGGCCGGGCCTGCCGCGCCCTGGCCGAGCACGCCGCCTGCCTGGCGCGCCAGCGCGATCCCCTCGCCGCGGTTGTCCCGCGGTGCCGCCGACCAGTCACCGGTGGGCTGCGGAAAAAGCTGCGTACGCATTGCCGCATGCCAGGGGAAACCGCCGGTGGCCACCACCACGCCCCGCCTGGCCCGCACCTCGTTCACCACGCCGTCGCGCACGACGCGCACACCTTGCACCGCACCGGCCTCCGTGTGGATTTGCGTGACACCCGCGCCGAGCCAATAGGGAATGCCACGGCGCAACACGCCGTGAAACAGCTGGCCTGCCAACGCGTTGCCGAGCACCAGCCGCGTGCCGCGGTGGTAGCCACGCAGGCGGTCCATCGCATAACGCGCCACCAGCCGCATGCCGTGGCGCCAGGAGGCGAACGAGCGGGTCACCGCCAGCAGATGCTTCGCGTCGGCGGTGTTGACCATCATGCCGCCGAGCACCATGAACGGCCGCAGCGGATCGCGCAACTGGCTGAAGTGCGGCCCCAGCAGCCGGCCGTCGAAGACCACCGGGTCCATGGCCCGGCCGCCCAGCGTGGCGCCGGGCAGGTCGGGGTAGTAGTCGGGCGCGTGGGCGCGCGCGGCGAGCTGCAACAGCCCGTGCCGGGCCAGGTAGTCCTGCATGCGCGCAGCCGATCTGGCGAAGCGCTCCTGCAAGGCCGCCGGTGTTGCCGTGCCCACCGTCTGGGCCAGATACAACATGGCCTGTTCGGGCGTGTCGGGGTGGCCGAGGGCCGTGGCCTGGCCGTTCGCGGGAATCCAGGTGACGCCGCCTGACGTGGCGGTGGAGCCGCCCACGCGGGTCGCCTTTTTCGAGCAGCAGAACGGACAGGCCTTCCTGCTGCGCCGTCAGTGCGGCAGCCATGCCGCCCGCGCCAGCGCCGATCACTATCACGTCGAATTCCTGGTTCCAGTTCATGGTTAGCACGGCATCGTTAAATACTAAAATATTAGTATGTTCGATGCGCACGAATTGACAAACAGGGGTTAACCCGAGGGCTGCGGTTTTAGTGGGCATCAACTATCAAGCTTGCCTTGACGGCACCAAATCACGCGATTAAGGGATAACCCTGAACCTTGCCAGCAACTAAAATATTAGAATAAAATGCAATCGTGTTGACCGCGACGGCAACCCAATTTCATCCTAACGAGGCATTCGATGCAGCCATTTTTTCGCCGCGCTTTCCTGTCCATCGGGCTGACCGCCGCCTTGGTGGCTTCCGCGCAGACGGCCAACCCGATCACCTTGCTGGAGCCGTTCCCGCCGGGCGGCGCCACCGACCAACTCGCCCGCGTGGTAGCCCAGAAGCTCACCGAACAGCAGGGCCTGGTCGTGAATGTGGACAACCGGCCCGGCGGCGGCTCGCAGATCGCGGTCAACGTGCTCCGGCAGGCGCCGGCCGACGGGTCGACGCTGTTCATGGGCGACATCGGTGCCTTCTCGTTGAACCGCCATCTCTACCGCAAGCTCAGCTACAACGTCGATGCCGATCTGCAGCCGATCAGCCTGGTAGGCAAGGCGCCGCTGTTCGTGATGGTGCCCAAGGGCAGTCCTTTCCAAAGCCTTGGCGACCTGATTGCCGCGGGCAGAAACGGCGAGTTGTCTTATGGCTCGCCGGGCGTGGGCACCGGTGCCCACGTGGCAGCGGAGATGCTGCGTGCACGCACCGGCATCAAGCTGAACCATGTGCCGTACCGGGGCGCTGCGCCGGCGCTTGTCGATCTGGCGGGCGGCCAGCTCGCATTCGTCTTCGACCCGCTGGCCTCGAGCGGCCCACTGCTGAAGGACGGCCGCATCCGGCCGCTGGCGGTGGCCACCCCGCAACGCAGCAAGCTCATGCCCGATCTGCCGACGGTGGCGGAAGGCGGTGCGCCCGGCGTGAATTTCGTGGCCTGGTTCGGCATCGCCGCGAAGGCCGGCACACCGCCCGACGTGGTGCAGCGGCTGAACCGTCAGATCGGCGAAGCCATCTCGTCGCCCGATGTGGTCAAACGCTTTGCCGACATCGGCATCGAGATCGCGCCCTCCTCGGTGGAAGGCTTCGGCCAGCTCATCAAGGCCGACGCACTGGCCTACGAGCCGGTGATCAAGGCCCTCGACATCAATCTGGACTAGGGCCTGCGCAGGAGCATCCGTGGAAAGCACACAAGTATTGATCGCCGGCGCCGGGCCCGTCGGCATGACCCTCGCGGCCGACCTGGCGCGGCGCGGCATCCGCTGCGTGATCGTCGAGCAGAACGCGTCGACCACGGTCCATCCGAAGATGGACATCACCAACGCCCGCAGCATGGAGATCTTCCGCACGCTGGGCCTGGCCGACCAGTTGCGCGCGGTCGCCGTACCCGAGGACCATTGTTTCGACGTGGCCTGGATCACGCAGTTCACCGGCGACGAGCTGGCGCGCTTTCGTTATCCGAGCGTGGTCGAACATCGGGCCTTGAACCGCGCCCGCAACGACGGCAGTCGCCCCGCGGAGTCGCCCATGCGGGTCTCGCAGGTCGAGATCGAACCCGTGCTGCGCAAGCACCTCGAGGCGACGGCGCTGGTCGACGTGCGCTTCGGCGTGGAACTGGTCGAATTCGTCCAGGACGAAGCCGGTGTCACCGTCGGCCTGCGCGACCGCAAGACCGGCGCCACGTCGCAGGTGCGCTGCGCCTTTCTGGCCGGTTGCGACGGTGGCTCGAGCAAAGTCCGGTCCGGTCTGGGCATCGGGCTCGGTGGCGAGGCGCGCACCATGCAGCGCTTCATGGTGCATTTCAGGTCGCCGCGCAAAGACCTGCTGATGCGTTGGGGCCGGGCCTGGCATTACCAGTCGGCCTACGGCACGCTCATCGCGCAGAACGACCATGACATCTGGACGCTTCATGCGCGGTTCCCGCAGGGCCAGAAGGTCGAGACCTTCGACCCTTCGGAGCTGATCACGCAGTTCGTCGGCGAGCCCATCGAACACGAGGTGCTGGTGGCCAACCCATGGACGCCGCACCTGCTGGTGGCCGATGCCTACGGCCAGGGCCGGGTCTGGCTGGCCGGCGACGCCGCGCACCAATACATTCCCACCGGCGGTTATGGCATGAACACCGGCGTGGGCGATGCGTTCGACCTGGGCTGGAAACTGGCCGCCACACTGCAGGGTTTTGCCGGGCCTGGGCTGGTGGGGTCGTATGGCGATGAACGCCGCCCGGTGGGTCTGCGCAACTGCGCAGCCTCGCGGCGCCACAACGAGGTGCGCATGCACAACGCGCAGTTCTACACCCCCGCGCTGTTTGGCCAGGGTCAGGCCGGGGCGGGCACGCGGCGCGAAGCCGGCGAGCAGATCGCAGCGCTTGGCAATGCCGAAAACGAAAGCTGGGGCATCGAGCTGGGTTATGTCTATGCGGCGTCGGCGGTCGTGGCCCACGAGCCGGGCACCCAGTGGACGGACGACCCGCTGCACTACCGGCCGTCGACCCTGCCCGGGGCGCGCCTGCCCAGCGCGTTCCTGCCCGACGGCAGCAACCTGTTCGACCATCTCGGTCCCTGGTTCACGCTGCTGGTGACGGGCAGCGCCGACACCGCGGCGCTGACCGGTGCCGCGAAGGCACGCGGCCTGCCGCTCAAGGTGTTGCACCTGGAAGCGCCCGAGCTGGCGCCGGTCTACCAGGCGGCCCTGGTGCTGGTGCGACCCGATCACCACGTCGCCTGGCGTGGCGAGGCGCTCGCCGGGCCGGCGCAGGCCAAGGCGCTCTTCGACCTGGTGCTGGGCTGGAATGCACCATGACCGATTGCCAACGGGCCACGCGCGGGCGCTATCCACTACGATGCCTTCGATTCAACCCCCTGAAAAGAAGCACCATGAAAGTTCACGCCCCTTCGAAACGCGGTCTCACCGATGGCGCCTATGAACACCTGAAGCAGAAATTGTTCGAGTCGGCCT
>JAQGMQ010000722.1 GCA_028292305.1 Rhodoferax sp. | reverse complement strand
GGCCTTGAGCTGGTCGGTCTCGAGCGCGGTGTAGACCGTGAGCTGCGTCTTCTGCGCTTGCGCTGCACCGACGGCGCAGACCAGGCCGATGGCGCCGGTCAACAGGGGTTTCCAGAAATTCATGGGTGAGACTCCGTGTGAAAAAAATGGGACTGTGACCAAGAGGCATGTCATCTTGATGACATCGATTGCTTGCAAAATCGGTGCCAGCACAGCCCGGTTCGTCTTTCACAGTTTGTAAATCGTAGACAATCTCCAATAGACGGACTACGATACCGCCCATGGCAACCCACGCTAAAACCCCCTCCCCCGAGCCGAAACCCGAGGCCGAAAAAAGCGCCGGCCACAGCACCATCGCACTACTTCAGCGCAATTCGCTGGCGAGTTTGGTGCAGACCGAGATCGAACGCCTGATTCTGGACGGCGAACTCAGCTCCGGCGCCAAGCTCACCGAATCCACCCTGGCCGACCGGCTGGGGGTGTCGCGCGGGCCGGTGCGCGAAGCCTTTCGCATGCTCGAAGAAGCCGGCCTGGTGCGCACCGAGAAGAACCGCGGCGTCTTCGTGCGCGACGTGCCGATCGAAGAGGCGCTGGAGATCTTCGAGCTGCGCGCCGCGATGGACCAGTACGTGGGCCGCAAGCTCGCGCAGAGCGTGACGGCGGCGCAAGTCAAGGACCTGCGCCAGTTCGTCGAGGCGATGGAACAGGCCACCAAGGCCGGCGACGCACAGGCCTACCACCGGCTCAACCTCGACTTTCACGACCGCTTGCTCGAACTCACCGGCAATTCGAAATTCACCGCCACCTACCGCAAGCTGGTCAACGAGCTCTCGCTGTTCCGGCGGCAGAACCTTACCGACGAATCGATGGCCGTGTATTCGCGCGAACACCGCCAGATCGTCAAGGCCATCGCCGCACGCGACGCCGATGCGGCGGGCCTGGCCATGTTTCAACACGTGATGAACAGCCGCGAACGCACGCTGCAGAACTACCTGCAAAGGCAGGCGGCGGCATCCATGGTTTCGATGCCGGCCGCGCTGACCGCCAGCATCGTCTAGACCGAAGTCCAAGCCCTTCAGCGCGTACCCCCATGCCACTCAGCCTCTCCGACATCGCCACCTTGTTCGAACGCCACGGCGGCAGCCAATACAGCGGCGAACCGGTCACGCAACTCGAACATGCCTTGCAGACGGCCTGGCTTGCCGAACAGGCCGGCGCCGACGACGAACTCGTCACCGCCGCGCTGTTGCACGACCTCGGCCACCTGCTCGCCGATGTGCAAGGAAAGCTGGGTGACACGCCCAGCCTGCGCGGCATCGACGACCTGCACCAGTTCATCGCGGTGCCGTTCCTGCGGGGTGTGTTCGGCAGCCGGCTGATCGACGCCGTGCAGTGGCATGTGGACGCCAAACGCTACCTGTGCGCGACGCGGCCCGGCTACCTCGAAGCCCTGTCGGCCGACTCCAAACGCAGCCTGGTCCTGCAGGGCGGCGTGTTTTCCGCGGACGAAGCCGCGGCCTTCATCGCCCGGCCGCATGCCCAGGACGCCGTGCGGCTGCGGCTGTGGGACGATCTGGCCAAGGAAGCGGCGCTGGCCACACCTCCCCTCGCCCATTACCTCGCGCGCGCAGAACGCTGCCTGCAGGCGTGACCGGCGCCGCACCCGTTCTGGCGCTGACCGGCCCCATCGTGCTCGCCGTGTTGTGCGGCGCGGTGCTGCACGCGTCGTGGAACGCACTCATCAAGTCGGGCAAGGACAAGCAACTCGACACCGCCCTGATCCACAGCCTGGGCGTGTTGTTCGCCCTGCCCCTGGTGCTGTGGACGGGCCCGCCCGACCGTGCCGCCTGGCCTTACATCGCCATCACCACCGTGGTCCACCTGGGCTACTACATCGCGCTGGCCGGCGCCTACAAACACGGCGACCTGGGGCTGACCTATCCGGTGATGCGCGGCACGGCGCCCTTGCTGGTGGCCATGGGCAGCTTCACCTTCATCGGCGAAAGTATTTCGGCGCTGGCCTGGGCCGGGGTGGCGGCCATTTGCGCGGGTGTGCTCACGCTGGGCCTGTCGCGCAACGCCCTGCACACCGCGCCCGGCGATGAAGCGCGGCGCCGCACCGCCCTGCGCTTCGCGCTGACCAACGCCTGCATCATCGCCCTCTACACCGTGGTCGACGGCCTGGGCGTGCGCGCCTCGGGCAACGCCACGGCCTACGTGGCCACGCTGTTCCTGATGGACGGCATCCCCTACATGGCGCTGGTGCTGTGGCAACGCGGCGCGGGCCGGGGCGACGCGCTGCGCTACATGGCCGGCCGCTGGAAGATCGCGGTCATCGGCACCATGGCGTCCATCGGCAGCTACGGCATCGCGCTGTGGGCCATGACGCGCGCGCCGGTGGCGGCCGTGGCCGCGCTGCGCGAAACCTCGGTGCTGTTCGCCGCGCTGCTGGGCACGGTGCTGCTGGGCGAACGCTTCGGCTGGCAGCGCGCGGGCGGCACGGTGGTGATCCTGGGCGGGGTGATGCTGCTGCGCTTCGGCTGAGGCGCTGCGGCAGGGGCCACAAGTCAACGGGTGCGGATCAGCAGCCTGGCCGCTGATTTGCGCACTTCGCCGACGGATCAGGCCTCGACTGGCCAGGCATTTCACCGGCTTTGACAACCACGCCTCCGGCTGTCGGAAATCCCGCGCTCGGGCCTGCTGCCCCGTCTGGTGGCTGCCTAGAATGACGCGTCCCCACGACCCGAAAGCGCGCCATGCACCCCATCGGCCCCGCGGCAGTTCAACGGCGCTCCGTGTTGCAGTGGCTTGGTCTGGCGATGCTGCCCACCGCGGCCCGGGCCGAAGCCCCGGCGTTGATGCTGGCCAATGTCTACCACCCGGGCCTGCCGCTGGCCGGCTACTGGGTCAGCGAGAAATACGACGGCGTGCGCGGCTTCTGGGACGGCCACACGCTGCGCACCCGCGGCGGCGAACACGTGGCCGCGCCGGCCTGGTTCACGGCGGGCTGGCCGGCCGAGGCCATGGACGGCGAGCTCTGGGCCGGCCACGGTGCATTTGGCCAGGCGGTGTCCACCGTACGCCAACAGACCCCGGTGGACGCCGCCTGGCGCGGCATGCGCTTCATGGTGTTCGACCTGCCCGCGCAGGGCGGCACGTTCGACGAACGCATCCCGGCCTTGCAGCAATTGCTGGCGCGGCTGAACATCGCCTGGGTCGTGCCGGTGGCGCAGTTCCGCGTGGCCAGCCACACGGACCTGATGAACCGGATGAAGGCGACCGTGCGCGCCGGCGGCGAGGGCCTGGTGCTGCACCGCGGCGCTTCGCTCTACCGTGGCGTACGCAGCGACGACCTGGTCAAGGTGAAGCCCTTCGACGATGCCGAGGCGCGGGTGCTGGCGCACATCGCCGGCAAGGGCAAATACGCCGGTGCCATGGGCGCGTTGCTGGTGCAGACGCCCGAAGGCCGGCGCTTCAAGCTGGGCACGGGCTTCAGCGATGCGCAGCGGCGCAGCCCGCCCGCCGTGGGCAGCTGGGTCACCTACCGCTTCCGCGACGTGAACCCCAGCGGCCTGCCTCGTTTCGCCAGCTTCATGCGGGTGCGCGAAGACCTGCCGAATTGAGCCTGGTGCCCTGCCAAACAGGCAGCGGCCACCCGAACGTGACGCCCGCACTTCACATTTGCGTCACGATCTTTTTCGCCCCGGCCAACACAATCCATCCCATCGACACCACAACGTCGTAAGTCCAAAGCAAGGCCAAGCCCTGCAGCGGTACCCAAACAAAATGCCGCCGACGCCAAGCGCCGACCGGATGGAAAAGAAAGCCAGGAACACCATGAAGATCGCCAAGAACATCGCCGCCACCGCAG
>JAQGMQ010000690.1 GCA_028292305.1 Rhodoferax sp. | reverse complement strand
GCCAGCAGCAGCGTCTCGGGGAAATGCGCGCGCACTTGAGCGTCGTCGTGCAGCACGGCGACCACCGTGCGGCCTGCGCCGTGCCATTGCCGTACCAGGGCCAGCAGTGCGGTAGTGGTTTTGCTGTCCATGGCGTTGAACGGCTCGTCGAGCAGGATCAGCTCGGCGTCCTGCACCAGCAGGCGGGCGAACATCACGCGCTGGAATTGCCCGCTCGACAAGCTGCCGATGGGCCGCGCGCCGAGGCCGTCCAGGCCCACGGCCAGCAGCGCTTGGTCGATGCGCTGCAGCTGCATGGCGTCGACACCGCCCCAGGCGCCCTGGCGCGGCCAGCAGCCCAGCAGAACGCAGTCGCGCACCGTCATCGGAAAGCTGCGGTCGATCTCGGCCAGTTGCGGCAGGTAGGCGATGCGTTCGCGTGGCACCGCCACGGCAAGGCAGCCGGGCGTGCATGGAACCAGGCCCACCAGGCTCTTCAGCAGCGTGCTTTTGCCGGCGCCGTTCGGGCCGACGATGGCCGTGAGCGAGCCCCGCAGAAATTGCCCGCTGACATGGTGCAAGGCCGGGTGCTGGCGGTAGCTCAGCGTGAGGTTGTCCAGCCTCACCATGGCGCGGCCTCCAGGCTGGCCCAGGCGACGGCCAGCCACAGCAGGACGACCACGGGCACCACAAGCAGCACGCGTTGCCAGGCCGGCCAGGCAAGCACGCTGCGGCCTGGGATGAAAGTGAGGGAAGAGGGGGAAAACAGGAAAGGGCGTCGAAACACGGTGCGATCTTTACGAAACGGAGAAATCAAAAGCCGGCGGTTGCGCTGATAATGCAACCAGATTGCGATAGAGTTTAATGCAACTTTGTTGCGTTAGTTGAACTTTTCGCGCAGAATCGTTTTAAATTTTTTAACACCATGGCCACCCGAACTTCCCGCAAAAACCTCGACGTGCCAGCCGAAGCCGCCGTCGACCCGATCGACGCCTTGCTCTCGGCCCACGGCTTGCGCCGCACCGCTGCGGCGCGTCTGGTGCTGGGCTGGCTGCTGGCGCATCCCGACACCAGCTACACCCATGCCCAGTTGCAGATGGCGCTGTCCGGCGGTGCCGAAGAGAACACAGACGCAACGGGCGACGCGGCGCTGGACCGCGTCACGCTGTACCGCCTGATCGACCGGCTGACGCAGGTTGGCCTGCTGCTGTGCCGCGTCGACGCCAACCGCGTACGCCGTTACCAGGCCATGCCGACCAGCGTGCACGCCATCCCGCATTTCGAATGCCAGAGCTGCCACCGCGACAGCCCGTTCGCCGGGCCGCTGGCCGGGGCGCTGCAGGCCAGCGCGGTCGACCTGGAGAAGGCCGCGCAGTCGGCACTGGCGGCCCTGCAGGCGCTGGGTTACCAGGGCATGAGCATGGACTTCGCGGTGCGTGGTGTCTGCGCCGACTGCGCCACCGCCCCGCCCGACGCCGTCGGCAGCCCGGCGTGATCGCCACCACCGGGCTGGCCTACCGTTATGCGGGCGGCACGGAAATCCGTTTCCCCGATGTCGCCGTGCCGCAGGGCGGGGTGCTGCTGTTGCAAGGCCCTTCGGGCGCTGGCAAGTCGACCTGGCTCGCGTTGGCGGCGGCCTTGCTGCGACCCGCGGCGGGGCACATCACCGTGGCGGCTCAGGACCTCGCTGCCCTGGGCAAGGTGGCAGGCGATGCCTGGCGGGCGCGGGCCGTCGGCTTCCTGCCGCAAAAGCTGCATTTGAGCGATGCGCTCACCGTGGCCGGCAATCTGGCGATGGCGCAATGGGCGGCCGGCGCGGCCGAAGACGCGGTGGCCATCCACGATGCGTTGGAGGCGCTTGGCCTGGCCGATCTGGCCACGCGCCGGCCGAGCCAGCTCTCGGGCGGCCAGGCGCAACGCGTGGCACTGGCCCGGGCCGTGTTGCTGCGGCCGCGCATCATCCTGGCCGACGAACCCACGGCCAGCCTCGACGACGACGCCGCGCGGGCGGCACTCGGTTTGCTGCAAGCCAGCGCCGCGCGCTGCGGTGCCACACTGGTGATCGCCACGCACGACAGCCGCGTCGCCGCTGGCCTGCCTGTGGCCGCGGTCTGCCGGCTCGGCGCCAAGATTGCAGCCACCGCGCCATGAAGATCGTCGGCATCGCTTTTCGTTACCTGTGGTCGCGCCCGCTGGCGGCCACTTTGAACCTGCTGCTGCTCGCGCTCGGCCTGGCCTCGATTACCTTCGTGTGGCTGGCCAGCACGCAGATGGACCGCGCCTTCGAGCGCGACCTGGCCGGCATCGACGTGGTCATCGGCGCCAAGGGCAGCGCCATGCAGTTGATCCTGGCCGGCGTGTTCCACATCGACGTGCCCACCGGCAACATTCCGCTGGCTGCCGTGCAGGAAATCGAGAAGGACCCGCGCGTGGCCAAGTTGATCCCGATCAGCCTGGGCGACACCTTTCGCGGCTTTCGCATCGCCGGCACCAGCACGGCGTATGTGGCGCATTACGGCGCCACGCTGGCCGATGGCAAGTTGTGGACGCAACCTATGCAGGCGGTGGCGGGTGCGCAGGTGGCGCAGAACACCGGCCTGGCCGTGGGCAACACCTTCTACGGGTCGCACGGCCTGGGCGGCAGCGGCCATGTGCATGGCGACTTTCCCTATCTGGTGTCGGGCGTGCTCGCGCCCTGCGGCTGCGTGCTCGACCGGCTGGTGCTGACCGCCACCGAGTCGGTCTGGCGCGTGCATGAAAAAGCCACCGCGCTGGACGCCGAAGACCAGAAGATCATGGAGGCCGAACGCGAGATCACGCTGGCCCTGATCACCTACAAAAGCCCACTGGCGGCGGTGAGCTTCCCGCGCTTCATCAACACCACAACCGAGATGCAGGCCGCCGCGCCCGCAGTGGAAATCACCCGCCTGCTGCGCATGGTGGGCGTGGGCACCGAGGTGCTGCGTGGCTTCGGCGCGGTGCTGCTGCTGACCGCCGGCCTGAGCGTCTTCATCGCCTTGTGGAATGCCGTGCGCGAACGGCGCGCCGACCTCGCCATGCTGCGCATGCTGGGCGCGCCGCCGGCCAAGATCGCTGGCCTGGTGCTGGCCGAGGCCCTGTTGCTGGCGCTGATGGCCACAGCCCTCGGCCTGGCCGGCGGCCATTTGCTGGCCGAGTTGGTGGGCTATTGGCTGCAGGCCGAACGCTCGTTGCCGATGACCGGCTGGATCTGGCTGCCGTCCGAATGGTGGGTGCCCGCGCTGGCCGCCGCCGTGGCGGTGCTGGCGGCGGCCTTGCCGGCTCTGGCAGCCTACCGCCTCGACGTCACCACGCTGTTGAACCACCGTTGAATTTTTACTTCAGGAGACAAACCATGACCAAAACCGTTGCCATGCTGCTGCTGGGCACCTTGATGGCCGCCAGTGCCTTTGCGGCTGAGAGCGACAAGGAAACCAAAGAAGACATCGTCCGCCACAGGGCCATGGCCGCGGCCCACGAAAACGCCGCAAAATGCCGGGAGTCCGGCAAAGGCGAAGAGATTTGCCTGAAGGAACTCCAGGCGGCCTGCAAGGGCCTCGCCATCGGCAAATTTTGCGGCATGAAACATGAACACTGATTCCCGCTTGCGATCCACCGTCAAAGCCAGCGCTCTGGCGCTCGCTCTCTGCCTGGCCGGCAGCCTGGCCGTGGCCCAGACCAAGGCGGCACCTGCCGCGCCGCCCGTACAGAGCAACGGCTTCGACATTCCCATGGGTAGCGGGCCCGGCATGCACAGCCCGAACAGCCCGTTCGCGCCACTGAAGGAGCGCGCGGACATCGTGCCGTGGTCGGTGCTGACCGGCGTGAAGACGCGCAACGACAAAAACCGCCTGCTGCCGGCGTTCGGCGCGAGCCAGCTGACCTTGCACCAGAAGATTCAGCGCGTGCAGGGTTTCATGGTGCCGCTCGACGCCAACGAAAAGCAGACCCACTTTCTGCTGTCCTCGGTTCCACTGACCTGCGCGTTCTGCATTCCTGGCGGGCCGGAAAGCATGATCGAGGTCAAGGCCAAGACTCCGGTGAAATACACGCTCGAGCCGGTGCTGGTGGAGGGCAAGTTCACGGTGTTGCCGGATGACCAGTATGGGTTGTATTACCGGGTGGTGGATGCGGTGAGTGTTCAGTAGGGGTGGGGGCTCTGTTGAGACTTTGTCTGAGGATGCGCTCGCCTTCGCTTCTTGTTCAACCGATTGAGTCTATGGACGTTGACTTGCGCCGCTGGCCGGGAGTCGCCCGGCGGCGAGTCACCTTCTTTTGCTTCGCCAAAAGAACGTAACCCAAGAAAAGGCGACCCGCAGTCTGGGACCCTGCGCTGCGCTGCGGGCAAACCTGCGCTGGCGGGTGTCGGCGGGGGTCGGGCTAAACTCGCCTGTGGCTCAGACAACGCCAGCCCTGATCCCGCCGCCTCCCACCATCGCAGGCCCAGCCAGGACGGGTGGGGGTCCGGGGACCAATACCGCCGTCGGTGCCGCTTGGCAACTGCCGGACGGCCGCGGCAACCGGCCCTCTGCCTTGTCCCCTCTCCCGCGTGCGGGAGAGGGCTAGGGTGAGGGTCGACGTGACGCGCAGGGACGTCAATCACCACCCTCACCCCCGCCCTCTCCCGCACGCGGGAGAGGGAGTAATACCAACGGTAGCCAGCGCAGCGACGCGTCGGGTATCCGGACCCTGACACCTCCCCCCTCTGAATGCGCCGAGGGCCGAGGGTTTGGCGGACCAGGGCTGGCGTTGTTTGAGCGCAGCGAGTTTAGCCAGACCCCGCCAAACGCGCGCACCGCAGGTTCCCGCAGCGGCAGCGCAGGGCGCAGTTAGTGGGGGCGCTTTCTTTTCGTGAGGTTTCTTGTGCGCACAAGAAATCGGGATAGGGGGAGAGCTCCCGCTCTCGCCCCTCCCACACCACCCGGCATGCGGGTCCGCACCGGGCGGTTCGAGAAGTTGAGGTCAACACAGGCTGGGCACGCCAGCGCGTCGAAGTATCTGTGTTTCCAAGGCCTGCCAAAGCAGGCCTTGTCCCGCGTCCGTTTGCTCCTGTCGCGGGGTCGCGGCTTCGCCACCTGTGGCTGGACCCAGGGCTTCACCCCGCGTCCTCTCCTTCGGCTCCGTTTGGCCCTCCGGCCTGGACTTCTGGCGCATGGCCTCAACCATCGACATAGCTCGTCTTCGCTCCTTCTCGTTCAGCCCTTCACGGTTTCCTTCTGGCCTGTAGGCCCCGTACTCCCGCTACTACGGCTTCTGCTGACTTCTCGCTCCAGGCCCTTCCTGTCGCCCTTTCAGGCGCAAGGCGAGATCTCCCCAGGTAAGAACGCACTCCGTCACTGCACGATCGCCGAATTTACGCCGCCTACGCCTTGATCACGAGAGCTTTGCGGTTACATGCCCGCTCGCCCTGCTCGGCAGCGCCTTCTATCCGGTTCTTGTCCATCGACCCGCAGCTTCGCTCCACGCTTCCTCTCCACACTCGGTCACCCTCATGCAGTTGCGCTTCGCTTCGTTCGTCGTGATCAACTTACGGCGGGACTTACACCCGCAAGAGTGCGCCCATGCTGGGCGCACATGTCAC
>JAQGMQ010000678.1 GCA_028292305.1 Rhodoferax sp. | reverse complement strand
CGCTGAAGCCGACCTCGACCGCATCGCCGCCCACCGCCGCCAGCCGGATCTCGGCCGCGCCCGCGCCGATCGCCGCGTTGTCGATGCCGATATCGCCCGCCGCGATGGCCACGCCGTGGGTGCGCCGCGTGACCAGCGTGGCGCCGTCCTGCAGCGTCACCGCCGCGCGGCTGCCGCCCAGGAATCCGAAAGCTTCAGGCGGCGCGCTGGAGAAGCTGCTGGCCTTCGCGGCGTCCGCATAAAACCGCCCGTCGCCCAGCTTCACATAGTCGGCCGTGCCGACACGGAAAGCCCCTGGCACGTCGATCGCCGCGCCCTTGCCGAACGTCACGCCCGCCGGGTTGATGAAGTAAAAATCGGGCGCGCCGTCGAACGCGGTCAGGCGCAGCGTCCCGGCGATCACCGAAGGACTGCCGCCCGTGACACGGCTGATGACATGGTTGATGCCCGCCGTCGATGTGGTGAACGTGGCGGACTCGCCGCTGCCGATGTTGAAGGTCGAAAAACTGTGGAACAGGTTGCCGCCCGCCACGCGGCCCAGCGTCTGCGGAATCAGAAACGCCGGACCGGCCAACGCCTGCGCCGCCGGGCCGACGCTGCCGTCGGTGCGGATCTGCGCCCAGGCACCCACGCCACACAGCAGCCCCGCCACGGCACCGAGTCCAAACCGCAGGAAAAGCAATTTCATGTCGTTGCCTCGCTCCTTCCCCCGCCGGGGGAAGGCTGGGATGGGGGCGCGGCGGTTCGGTCTTGACCACCGTCCGCGCCATCAACAGCCAGCCCCCACCCCAGCCCTCCCCCGGAAGGGGAGGGAGTGGACACCCGGGTGCGGGCGTCGCCGACGCTTGCCAGCTTGCCTGCGCTTGCCTCGCTCCTTCCCCCGCCGGGGGAAGGCCGGGATGGGGGCGCAGCGGCTCGGCCTTGACCACCGTCCTTGCCATCGACATCCAGCCCCCACCCCAGCCCTCCCCCGGAAGGGGAGGGAGTGGACAGCCTGGACCAGGGCGTGCGTGACGTCATAACCAGTTCCCGATCAGGATGAACGGCGCCCAGAAAAAAGGGTGTGCGTAGTCCGGGTTGTGCAGCAGCGCCATCTGCGCCTGCTGCAACGCCTCGGCCTTGCTCAGGCGCTCGCTGCCACCGAGGCCGAGGCGACGGTAGAAGCCGGCCATCAATGGCACGGCGGCCTCGTCGGCCACGGGCCACAGCGAGCCCATCACGGCCTTGGCGCGGGCCTTCATCGCCGCGCCCGAGATGCCCAGGGGCGAGCGGTCGTCGCCCTCGGCGGTCTCGCAGGCCGACAGGCTCAGCAGCTCGATCGGGTTGCGCCGGAACTCGTCGGAGCGCAGCAGGGTCTGCAGGCCGTCCAGCGTGAGCAGGTCGTCGTAGGCCAGGATGTAGCTGGCGTCGGCGCTGCCGCCGAACACGCCGTGCGAGGCCACGTGGATGATGCGGTAGTCGCCCGACTCGGCCGCGCGGCGGAAGCGGTCCACAGTGAACGACGCGTTCAACAACTCGCGCCCCGGCACCGTGCCCTGGATGGCGGCCAGCTCCTGGTTCACGCCAGGCAGGGCCAGGGCCTCGCGCAGCGCGCGGGTGCGGCCTGCAGCGTCGAGCGACAGCGCCGACCGCGTGCCCGGCAACGCCCGCAGGCCGAGCGAGCGCACCGAGCGGCTGGCCACCAGACTCTGCGGCGCGGGCGATGCGGAAGCGTCCGTGCCCAGCAGGCGCGCCACCGTGGCCGCGCTGAGTTTGTCGACCACCGGGCCGGGCTCGGACATGCCCGCCACCAGCAACGCGCCGGCCTGGGCCATCGGCGCCGTTGGCGATGCCGGTGGGGTGGTGTTCGTCATGGTCATGCCGGTGGCGGTGGCGAACGCGAATTTTTCGATGGCGAAGCGTTCGCCGTCGTGGAACGCGCCGATGGCCACCAGCCGCAGGGCACCGTCCGGCGCCACCACCAGCGTGCGCACGCCTTGCTGTGCCAGCGCCGGCTCCAACGGGCGCAGCACCCAGTCGTAGAGCTGGCGCGCCGGCGCCATGAAGCCGGGCGTGCCTTCGCGCAACTCCGCGGCGAAAGCCGTGGCCACCGCCGCCACGCGGGCCGCGGGCGCGGGCGAGCGCACGCGGGTGATGCCGCCATCGGTCTCCAGCAGCAGCTCGAGCCGGTCGGCCAGCACCACCGGATACAGCACCGCCGTGCCATGCGGGATCACGGTGGCGCTGCCGCCCTTGACCGCGTCGACCTCGCAGCGGTCGCCCAGATAGTCCTGCAGCTCCGACTGGCGGATGAGTTCCACCGTGTCGATGCTGCGGCGCAAGTAGGCGGCCTGTTGCGCCAGTGGCGCCGCGTCGGCCGCGTCCAGCAGCGCCGACACCAGGCCGAGGTACACCGGCTGCAACGTACTGCGAAACGAGGACACGCCGGCCTCGTCTTCGATGGGCAGGTCTTGCCGCAGGGCTTCGAGCCGGCGCACGGCGCGCTCGTAGGCGTCCAGCGATTCAGGGGCGCGGCCGAGCGTGCGGGTCAGGCGGGCCTGGCGCCATTCGAGCTGGATGGCGAGGTCATCCGCGGTGCCGGCGGGCATGGCCGCCACCGTCGCCAGCGCCTGGCGCGTCAGCACCAGCGACTCCGCGGCGCGGCTCTGGTCTTCGTAGAGCTGGGCCAGGCCGTCGCCGGCCTCGGCTTGCAGGCGGCCCTGGCCGGGGCCGGCCTGGGTGGCCCAGCGCTGTGCGTCGGCCAGCAGCGCGTGGGCCTGGGCCAGTGGACCGGCGCCGCTTTTGCGCAGTTGCTGCGCCAGGTTGATCTGCCACCGCGCCTTGGCGGCGCCAGCGGGCTCCGTAGCCAGCGCCGAAGCCAGCGCCGCGAACTGCGCCGGCTGGTCAGCCGCTGAAGACATGCGCGCCTGGTTCATGCCGACGGCGAAGCGGATCTCGGCGTCGCCACCGCCCTGGCGCAAGGCCTCGGTGTAATAACGCTGCGCCGTGCCCGCGCCACCGCGCAGCACGGCCAGGTTGCCCAGGTCGATGGCGACCCGCGCGCGTCCGACGCCGCTGAAAAAATCATAGGCTGGCTCGAGCGCCTCCTGTGCCGCGTCCAGCCGCCGCGCCTGCAGCAGCGAAGCACCGAGTTCGGCGCTGGCCCGCAAGGCCTCGGCCTGGTTGGGCGCGGCGTCGCGCGCGGCGCGCAGGGTATTGATCGACAACAGCAACTGGCCCTGCTCACGCTGCGCGATGCCGGCGGCCAGCAGCGGCGTGGCGCTGGTTTGCGCAGCGGCCGGCCCGCACGGCAGCGCCGCGCAGACCACCAGGACCAACGCAGCCAGGAAACCTCGCGCACCCCAAGCCCGAAGCGACGGGGACGAAGGGACGGGTGTTGTCATCGGGTGTTGTCTTGGCGTTGATGCCGCTGCAGCCGGGGCGCGTCAGGGCGACTCAGGGCGCCGGCTTGCGGTAGACGCGCTGGAATTCCTTCGCCAGCCCGACCACCATCGGATCGTCCGGCTGGCGGCGCGCCAGTTCGTCGATCACCTTGTCGGCCTCGCGGTACTGGCGGCTCTCGTACAGCGCCAGGAACAGGTTGAGATCGGGCAGCGTGGCGGTGCCTGAGGCCGGTGCCTGCGCCTTGACCGTGTCCTGGTCGGTGCGGGCCTGTTGCACGGCCACCGGTTCGGGCTTGCCGATTTCACGGGTGACCACCAGACCCTGCCGGTTGCGCAGGTCGGCCAGCACGTCGGGCGCGCGGGCCAGCCGGTCCAGCAGCGTGCGCGGCAGCGGCTGCACCTGCACGGGTGCGCCCTTTACCGGCTGGGAGCCGGCATCGCCGACCTTGAACTGCGACGGGCCCGACCAGCTTTCCACCACACCGGAGGCCAGGTAGGCCAGGCCGAGCCGGGCATCGGCCGCCAGCTCGACGGCGTCGCCGCGGCGCAGGCGCAGGAAGGGTTGCAGCGGCGCGGCACGGCCGGCGGCGTCGGCGCTGCTGTACTGCGCGGCACCGGCGAGGTTCACCACCAGCGCGGTGTCGGGCGTTTGTGCGCGGCCCGTGGTGGCCAACGCGAGCGTGGCCACCAGCACGGCGGCAACAGAGAAAACCGCGCGCGCGCATTGGCGTTTGTTCAAGGTGTTCATCGATCGTCCTGCTGTTCGTCCAGCACCGCCGCCACCTGCACCGCGGCGCGCCTGCCCTTGACCTGCATTGTGTGCCAGCTGCCGAGTTTCACCAAGAGGCCGGCGGCCTCCCAGGTCTCGCGGGTGAGGACGATGGTGGCGCCGAGTTCGCGCGACAGGCCTTCGACCCGCGCGGCCACGTTCACCGCGTCGCCGATGGCCGTGTATTCGCTGCGTTTCTGCGAGCCGATCGAGCCCAGCACCGCCTGCCCCGTGTGCAGGCCCAGGCCGACCCGGAACGGCGTGAGGCCCAGACCGGTGAGCATCGGGTCGAGCGTCTTGGCCACCTCGCGCGCGGCACGGTCCATGGCCTGCGCCGCACGCACGGCGCGCGCGGCGTGGTCGGGGTAGACGGCCGGCGCGCCGAACACGGCCATCAGCCCGTCGCCGGTGAATTTGTCGAGCGTGCCGCCCTCGGCATCCACCGCATCGGCTGCCGCGCCGAGGTAGGTGTTGAGCAAAGTCACCACCTGTTGCGGTGTGAGCGCCTCCGACATGGTGCTGAATTTCTGGATGTCGCAAAACAGCACGGTGACGGTGCGCAGCTCGCCGCCGAGCGCGGGTTCGCTGCCGGTGCGCACCAGCTCGCGCACCACCTGGTCGGACACGTAGCGGCCGAACAGGCCCTGCATGCGTTCGCGGCGGCGGTTCTCGTACAGCGCGCGGTACAAGGCCAGGCCGATGGCCAGCGCCACCAGTGTGGTCTGCAGTGCCGCCACCGGCAGCAGCTGCAGATGGCCAAAAGCGAAGCGCGACGCGAGCGCGGCAACTGCGATGCCGGCCACCAGCCCGGCTGCCGGCCAGAGCCAGCCACCGGCCAGCAGGGCCAGGCCGAGCGCTGCGCACAGCACCGCGCCCAGCGCCCAGCGCGTGGCGTCGGCGGCCGGCAACAGGCGTTCACCCGAGAGCAGCATCTCGACCGCGTTGGCATGGATCTCGGCGCCGTTCATGAGACGCGGCGCCAGGCCGAAGAAGCGCCGCGCATACGGAGTCATGTGGCGGTCGCCGCCGTCGTCGGTGGCCAGGATCACCACCTTGCCGGCCAGCGCGCGCACCTGCGGATCGTTGGCCGCGCCGGGCCGCATCAGCGCGCTGAACGGCACGCGCGGCACCGTGC
>JAQGMQ010000600.1 GCA_028292305.1 Rhodoferax sp. | reverse complement strand
CCACGGTGTCGGTCTTGCGCGTGACCTCGTGCTGCCGCGTCGCCACGTGCGTAAGCAGGAGGTAGCCCTTGTGGTGGCCCAGCGTGTCGTTCAGGTCCTTGAATTTGTCGAGGTCGTTGAACAGGACCGCGCCGCACTGGCGGTTGCGGTGCGACAGGTTCACGGCGCGGCTGATGCGGTCCAGCAGCAGCCGGCGGTTCGGCAGGCCGGTCAGCCCGTCGTAGAACGCGAGCCGCTGGATCTCGCTCTCGTGGCGCTTCGAGGCGCTGATGTCGGCCCGCGTGCCGAGCATGCGCACCGGCCGGCCGCGCGCGTCGCGTTCCACGATCTTGCCGCGCGACTGCACCCACACCCAGCTGCCGTCCAAATGGCGCAGGCGGTGCTCGGTCTCGAAGCGGGGCGTCTCGCCGCTCAGGTGTTTTTCGAACGCCGTGACCACCGCTTCCAGGTCTTCGGGATGGATCTCGTCGCGCCAGCGCAGCGTGGGCCCGACCGGGCTGTCCATGTCGCCCAGGATGTGGGCCGCGCGTTCGTCGACCTGCAGCAGCTCGCTCGGCAAGGCCTGGTCCCACAGGCCCAGGCGCGCACCGGCCAGGGCCAGCTCCATGCGTTCGGCGCTCTCGGCTTTCTCGGCGGCGCGCCGGGCCAAGAGCGCGGCCAGCGCCAGCCGTTCGGCCTGCACCAGCCGGATGCTGATGCCGGCGATCAGCACCAACGCGCTCCACACGGCGGTGAACTCATAGGCCAGTCGCACCCAGGGCGTGTTGATCTCGGCATAGCTGCGGCTCACGGCCACCACCAGTTCCTTGTCCAGGTGGGCCTGTGCCGGGTCGATGGTGCGTTCGACGACCATGCGGCGCTCGTCCGCCCGCCGGGTCAGCCCGGGGATGGCCGTGCCCGCCCGCAGCGCCGGTGGCACGAACAGCACCACGAAGCCGTCGCGCTGCGAGATCGAGCTCCACATGTCGGGCGCGTAGATCACCGACTGCATCACCACGTCGAAATACGCCGGGTTCAGGATCGCCGTGGCCACGCCGGCCGTGTCACCGGGTGGCGACAACATCTTCATCGACAGCTTGATGTTGGACGTGCCGGGGGTGTTCTCGAAAGGGTGCGAGACATAGACCGTGTCCGGGTCGCGCATCTCGCCGATGCTGCGCAGGAATTCCCTGTCGTCCAGGTGGCCGTCCTTCAGCTCGTCGCTGGACTTGAGGATGCGGCCTTGTTCGTCCAGCAGCACCAGGGCCCGCACGCCGGGCATGGCCGCGCGCAGCGCCTGGATCGACAGGCCGGTGGCGCCCGTGTCCCGGGTCAGGTGGGCCGAGCGCACGCTGTCCAGCGCGTTGCGCACGCCGGTCAACTGCCGGCGCAGGTTTTCGTCGACGATGCGGGCTTGCGCTTCGAGGTGGCTGCGCTCGTTCTTGAGGATGAAGCTGCGTTCCGAGAGAACCGCGTACACGCTGAGCAGGCTGCCCAGCAGGACCACGGCGGCAAACGCCAGCCATTCAGCGCTCTCCCGGCCGAGCGGCCTGCGGAATTTCATGGGACCGTCCTTGTCGGGTGCGGCCGTGCAAGCACGGGGAACCGGCCTGGCACACGGCGCTGCACCTGTTTGTCTACATGGGTTCGGATGTTCGGCTGCCGAGGTTTCGCGGTGGTTACGCGCGGGCCGCGCCAGATTTCAGATGCAACACGGGCCGGCCGGCCACCGCCGCATTTAACTTTTGGCGCCGCGCGGTCGCTTTGATGCAATGGACGGGGCCACGCCAGGCCCGCTGTGTTCTGTGTTTTCCCGCCGCCCGGACCTTCCTCATCGACTTCGCCCTGACCTTGACCTGCCCGACCACCGACCACACGACTCCCCGCACGCAGCCCGCTGCCGGCGCGGCGGCGCTGGTGCGTTCGGCCCTGTTCGACGCGGTGCTGGCCAGCCCGGTCTGCGCCGTGATGGCGGTCGACCTGGCCGGCAAGGTGATCGCCTGCAACCAGGCCTTCGCCGCGCCGTTGGGCCACGCGCCCGACAGCCTGCGGCAGGCCGATTTCGGCATGCTGCTGCTGGAGGACGACCGCGGGTGCTACACGCGGCTGATGCGCGAACACCTGCGCACCCTGCGTGAAAGCCCGCGCATCCAGCGCCGCTTCGTGGGCCGCGGTGGCGGGGTGGTGTGGTTCGACGCCACGATTTCAGCCCTGCGCGATGGCGATGGCCGGCTGGCTGGCTTCGTCGGTGTCGGCACCGATGTCACCAGCCAGAGACAGCAGGACCGTTGGCACGCCGTGGTCCAGGCCGCCTTTGCCCACAGCAGCGAGGCGCAACTGGTCAGCGACGCGCAGAACCGCATCGTCGCGGTGAACCAGGCCTTCACCCGGCTCACGGGTTACGGCCTCGACGAGGTGCTGGGCCGCAACCCGCGTCTGCTGGCCTCGGGCCACACCCCGCGCACCACTTTCGAGGCCATGTGGGCCGCGCTGGCCGGCCACGGCGCCTGGCAGGGCGAGGTGATCGACCGGCGCAAGGACGGCAGTGTCTACCCCAAATGGCTGTCGATCACCATGCTGCGCGACGCCCAGGGCGAGCCGGGACATTACCTTGCCAGCTTCACCGACGTCAGCCAGCAGAAGGCCAGTGCAGCGCAGATCGAGCGCCTGGCTTTCTCGGACGGGCTGACCGGCCTGCACAACCGCGCCGGCCTGCAGCGCACGCTGGCGCAGGTGCTCGGCACGGCCCGGCGCCTGCACCAGGCCGTGGCGGTGTTGTCGCTCGACGTGGACCAGTTCAAGGCCGTCAACGACAGCCTGGGCCACGACGCGGGTGACGGCCTGCTGGTCGACGTCGCGCGGCGGCTGTTGGGCGGCGTGCGTGCTGGCGACGCCGTGGCCCGGCTCGGCGGCGATGAGTTCGTGGTGGTGCTCGCCGACATCGGCGATGCGGCCACCGCCGCCTGGTTCGCCGACCGCATTCTGTTCGCGCTGGCCCAGCCCTACCTGCTCGGCGAGCGCCCGGTGCACAGCACGGCCAGCGTCGGCGTGGCGCTGTACCCCGACGACGGCACCGACGGCGACACCCTGTTGAAAAGCGACGACGCCGCGATGTACCACGCCAAGGGCCAGGGCCGCGACAACGTGCAGTTCTTCACCGCCCGCATGCACCGCGAAACCAGCGACCGCCTGCAGCTGGACCACGAGCTGCGCGTGGCGCTGCAGCAGCGCCAGTTCGAACTGCACTACCAGCCGCAGTTGGACAGCCGCACCGGCCTGGTCATGGGCGTCGAAGCCCTGGTGCGCTGGCGCCACCCCGAGCGCGGCCTGGTGCCGCCGATGACGTTCATCCCGGTGGCCGAAGCCAACGGACTGATCCTGCCGCTGGGCGAATGGGTGCTCGACGAGGCCTGCCGCCAGTTGCGCGCCTGGCGCGACGCGGGCGTGGACACGTTGACCATGTCGGTCAACCTCTCGGCCCACCAGTTGCGCTCGCGGAAGCTCCTGACCTTCGTCGTCCTCACCCTGGAGCAACATGGGCTGCAGGGCGAAGACCTGCAACTGGAGATCACCGAATCCGCGGTGATGGAAGACCCAGGCGCCAGCATCGGCCAGCTGCGTGCGCTGCGCGACCTCGGCGTGCGCCTGTCCATCGACGATTTCGGCACCGGCCATTCGTCGCTGAGTTACCTGAAGCTGCTGCCGATCCACAGCCTGAAGCTGGACAAGTCATTCGTGCATGACATCGAGACCGACCCGCACGACGTCGCCATCTGCACCGCCACCATCACGCTGGCCCGCAACCTCGGCCTCACCGTGGTGGGCGAGGGCGTCGAGACCGAAGCCCAGCGCCATTTCCTGGCCGAACACCTGTGCGACTTCCTGCAGGGCTACCTGTTCTGCAAGCCACTGCCGCCGGCGGAGGCGCTGCGGTATATCCAGGGGCAGTTGCTGCTGCCGGGTGGGGCGCCGTGACGTCCTGGTGCGCGCGGCAGCCCCCCGCTACTGCGGCGTGATCCCCGCCTTCTTCACCAGCGCCGCGTACTTCGTCAGCTCACTGCGAAACGCCGCCTGCGCCTGCTCGGGCGTGCTCACCTTGATGGTGTTGCCCTGCTTGTTCATGCTGTCCTTGACCGCTGGATCGGCAAAGGCGGTGGCCACTGCGTCGTGGGCTTTCCTGATGCTGGCCGGGTTCATGTTCTTCGGCCCGATCACCGCGAACCAGGCCTCGACCACGAAGTCGGGCAGGCCCTGTTCGGCGAAGGTGGGGATCTCGGGCGCGGCGGCGGAGCGCTCGGCGGCCAGCATGCCGATGGCGCGCAACGCGCCGCTCCTGATGTGCGGCTGCACGCTGGGCAAGGCCGCGGTGCCGAAGTCCACCTGGCCGCCGATGAGGTCGGTGACCATCGGGCCGACGCCCTTGTAGGGGATGTGCCTGGCGGTCGCGCCGGCCTCCTC
>JAQGMQ010000584.1 GCA_028292305.1 Rhodoferax sp. | reverse complement strand
CGAGCAGCAGATCGTGTCGCTCAGCGACTGGCCCTTCGCCGCCGCCATCGCCTGCCTGCTGATCGTGATGGTGCTGGCCTCGAACCTGCTCTTCCTGCGCTTCTTCAACCGGCGTTTCGCACGCTGGACGGCGGGTGCGCGATGAACGCCAAAACCAACACCCTCAAGGCGCCGATGAAGACCGTCATGACCGCAAACAACGACTACCCCGTGGGCCTGTGGCTGCGCATTGTCATCACGGTGATCCTGCTGGCCAGCATGGCGCCGCTGGTGGTGCCGATGATGATGGCCGTGTCGGACACGCCCAACATCGTGTTCCCGCCGCGCGGCTTCACGCTGAAGTGGTTCGACAAGGTGATCCACACGGCCGAGGCGCAGGCGAGTTTCTTCTTCTCGCTGAGGCTGGCCGGTGTGGTGACGCTGGTGTCGCTGGTGCTGGGCATACCCGCGGCGGCCGGCCTGGTGCGCTTCAATGTGCCGGGCAAGGGCGCCATCATCGGCCTGGTGTTGTCGCCGCTGGTGGTGCCGCTGATCGTCACCGGCGTGGCCCTGCTGCAGGTGTTTTCGCAACTCGGCTGGCATGCCACCTTCATGCAGCTGGCCGTGGGCCATACCGTGGTCTGCCTGCCCTACGTGGTGCGCTCGGTCACGTCGAGTTTCATGCTGGTCAACCGCAGCCTGGAAGACGCGGCCTCGGTGCTGGGCGCATCGCCGGCCACGGTGGCGCGCAAGGTGATCTGGCCGCAGGTGCGCCCGGGCGTGCTGGCCGGCGGTGTGTTCGCCTTCATCGTCTCGTTCGACGACTACCCGATCTCGATGTGGCTGGCCGATGGCGACCACTTCCCGATTCCGCTGTACCTGCATTCGCAGATCGAGCTGTCGTTCGATCCGTCGATCGCCGCCATCTCGACGTTGATGATCCTGTTCGCGCTGCTGCTCGTGCTGGTGATCGAGAAGGTCTTCGGCATCAGCATCGCCCGCCTGGCCACGTAATTCCCTGTCTGTCTTTCACTTAGGAAACACCATGAACGCTCCTCAAGCCTCACGCCGCAATTTCAACAAACTCGTGCTCGGCGCCGCCGCCGGCGTGGCCGCCCCGATGGGCTTCGTGCGCAGCGCCTGGGCGCAGAACAAGCAGATCCACGTCGGCATCTGGGGCGGTGCCCAGGGCGAGTTCGTCAAGACCAAGATCATCCCCAAGTTCGAATCCGACTTCGGCTGCAAGGTGGTGGCCGAGGAAGGCTTCACGCTGGCCAATGTGCAGAAGATGCGCGCCACCAAGGCCAACCCCAAGTTCTCGGTGATGTTCATCGACGACGTGGCCATTCCGATCTGCCGCACCGAGGACCTGATCGCCCAGCTGCCCAAGGCCAACATGCCGGCCATGGCCAAGCTGTACCCCCGCTTCGGCTACGACGGCTACGGCACGGCCGTGGGCATCTCGGTGGCCAGCCTGTTCCACAACACCAGCGTCAAGCCACCGGCCACCTACGCCGAACTGTGGGACCCGAAATACGCCGGCAAGATCAAGCTGGTCACGCCGAAGAACACGCCTTCGGTGTTCTTCATGATCGTGGCCGCGGCCGTCAAGACCGGCAAGCCGTTCCAGCAGGCGCAGTACGAGATCGACAACGCCTTCGACAAGATCGCCGCGCTGAAGCCCAACGTGCAGAACATCTTCGACAACGGCCCGCAGGCCGCCAACGAGATCGCCCAGGGCCAGGCCGACATCGGCTTCATGGACTTGTCGAAGTACATCTACCCGGCCACGGCCAAGGGGGTGCCCGTCACCATGTCGTTCCCCAAGGAGGGCAGCTTTGCCGGTGTGAACTGCCAGGTGCTGGTGAAGAACGGCCCGAACCAGGACGTGGCCGTGGCCTTCATGAACCGCATGCTCGAGCCGGCCGTGCAGAAGGCCTTGTCCGAATTCGCGTTTACCGCGCCATCGGTGTCGGGCATCGAGTTCTCGGCCGAAACGCTGAAATACCTGGCCTACCCGGTCGAGGAAATGGACAAGCGCGGCCTGTTCATTCCCGACTGGACCTACATCAACACCAACCGTTCGCGCTGGACGGAAAAGATGAACCAGATCTTCTCGGTCTGATACGAGTCACCGACGGAGGACTGCCCCATGACCGAAGCCACATCCCCTCTTGCTGTCAGCGGCGCCAGCGTGCGGCTCGACAAGGTGAGCCGCATCTACGGCGACGGCCCGCCCGCCGTCGACGCCATCGACCTGGAAGTGCGCGGCGGTGAAATCCTGGCGCTGCTCGGGCCGTCGGGCTGCGGCAAGACCACCACGCTGCGCATGATCGCCGGGCTGGTCACGCCGTCGATGGGCGAGATCCGCATCGACGGCCAACTGGTGAACGACGTGCCAGTGCACAAGCGCAACCTGGGCATGTTGTTCCAGAACTACGCGCTGTTCCCGCACCTGAGCGTGCGCGACAACGTGGCCTTCGGCCTGCAGATGCGCGACGTGCCCAAGGCCGAGGCCCTGGCGCGCAGCATGGAAGCGCTGCGCCTGGTGCGGCTCGACGCCTATGCCGACCGGCTGCCGGCGGCGCTGTCGGGCGGACAGCAGCAACGCGTGGCGCTGGCCCGGGCCATCGTCTACCGGCCGCGCCTGCTGCTGCTCGACGAGCCCTTCGGCGCACTCGACAAGAAGCTGCGCGAAGCCATGCAGATGGAGCTGCGCCAGCTGTGCAACCAGCTCGGCCTGACCACGCTGCTGGTCACCCACGACCAGGAAGAGGCCCTGATCCTGGCCGACCGCATCGCCGTGATGCGCGGCGGCCGCATCGAACAGATCGGCGCCTCGCGCGAGATCTACGACCAGCCGCGCAGCAGCTTCGTGGCCGACTTCATCGGCACCTCGAACTTCGTGCAGGCCACGGTCAAGGCACGCGCCGGTGGCGACACCTCGCTGCATGTCGATGGCGGCGGCCTGTGGCAGTCGTCGGTGGCGCATGAGTTCACCGAAGGCCAGACCGTGACCGTGGCGGTGCGGCCCGAAAACATCCGCCTGCTGCCCAGCGCCGTGGGCCTGCCCGCCGGCAATGGCGTGAGCGGCATGGTCACGCAGTCGGTCTTCAAGGGCCAGAATCTGGCGGTGTGGATCAAGCTGGCGGATGGCAAGGATTTCGTCTGCACCATGCCGGTGGAAGAGATCGGCGTGGCCACGCCGCGCCCCGGCGAAACCTGGCACGCGGTGTGGCCGGCCAACCGCACCCTGATTGTTCAAAGCGCATGAGCGGCGCGCAAGCGGTGCCAGGGCAGACCACGCTGGCACAACTCAATGCCTGCGCGGCCGAAGCCTTCGTCGACAGCCTGGGCAGCGTCTTCGAGCATTCGCCGTGGGTGGCCCGCGCCGTGGCGGCCGAGCGCCCGTTCGCGAGTGTGCAGGCGCTGCACGACGCCATGCTGGCCGTGATCCGCGCGCAGCCCGCGCCGGCGCTGGCCGAGTTCCTCTCGGTGCACCCCGAGCTGGCCGGCAGCCAGGCGCGCGCCGGCACCATGACGGCCGATTCCATCCACGAGCAGGGCGGCCTGGCGCTGGACAACCTGGGCAACACCGAGAACGCGCGCTGGGATGCGCTCAACGCGGCCTACCGCGCCAAGTTCGGCTTCCCCTTCATCCTGTGTGTGCGCCGCCACACCCGCACGTCGGCGCTGAAAAGCTTCGAGCAACGCCTGCTGAACGACCGCGCCACCGAGATGCGCGCGGCAGTGGACGAGATCGCCCGGGTCTCGCGCCTGCGCCTGGCCGCGCGCATCGCCGACCACCGGCTGCCGCGCCTGCACGGCCAATTGACCATCCAGGTGCTGGACGGCAGCCGCGACCGCCCGGCCGCGGAAATGCAGGTCGACCTGAACGAAGTCAGCCCCAGCGGCCGGCGCACGCTGCTGCGCACCACCACCGGCCACGACGGCGGCACCCGCGAGCCGCTCTTGGCCGGCGAGCCGCTGCGCATGGGGCAATACGAGCTGTGTTTCCACGTCGGCGACTACTTCAGGAGCCGTGGCGAGGCGGGCGCGCCGGTGCTCGACGTGGTGCCGGTGGCGTTCTTGCTGGCGGATGCCGAGCAGCACTACCATGTGCCGCTGGAAGTAGAGCCGACGGGGTACCGGGCGAAGGTGCTGGTCGGGGGGTGAGTTTGCGGTGGGCGGTACGGTTGGGTTCATGAATGATGTCGGGTAAGCTATTCGGGCCAAGGCGGCCGTTTCCGACGCGAAACGACCGCCAATTGCGGCGAACAGCCCAACACCCTTTCAGATTTCGACTACACGCCTGCCATGTCAGAACCCCTGCTTACCGCCATCGTTTCGAGCTACAGCGCTGAGCGTTTCATGCGCAGTTGCCTGGAGGACCTGGTGGCGCAGACGCTGCTGCAGCACATGGAAATCCTGGTCATCGACAGCGGATCGCCTCAAGGCGAAGGCGCGATCTGCCAGGAGTTCGCCCGCACCTATCCACAAATTCGTTACCTGCGCACCGAACGCGAGCCGCTGTATGTGGCGTGGAACCGTGCCATCGGCATGGCGCGCGGCAAGTACCTCACGAGTGCCAATACCGACGACCGCCATCACCCCGAATTCGCGCAGACGATGGTGAATTTGCTCGAAGCGCAACCGGACGTGGCGCTGGCCTATGCCGACCAGTTGGTGAGCCATACCGAGAATGAAAGCTTCGCGGAATGCACGCAGCGCCAGGCGCGTGTGCGCCGCTGGCCCGACTTCACGCCGGAGGATTTGCTGCTGCGCTGCATCACAGGCTCGCAGCCGGTGTGGCGCAGGTCCATGCACGAAAAACTAGGCGTCTTCGATACCCGCTACAAGATCGTGGCCGATTACGACATGTGGTTGCGGACGGCCGCTGCCCATCCGTTCCTGCATGTGGCCCAGCCGCTCGGCGTGTTTTTCGATTCGCCGAGTACGATCTCTGGCGCGGGCAACCAGGTGAACGTGAACCTGGAGACGATGGCGGTGCAGACCACCTATGTCGGCGAACCGCGCTGGCGCGATATACCGCAGATGCGCCAGCGGCTGGCCGCCGAGTTGTTCGGCCGCGGGTACCAGCACATCGAGCGTGACAAGAACGTGAAAGCCGCGCAACCCTTCATCCGCCAGGCGCTGAAGCTCGACCCGACCAATCTGCGTTACCTCAAGACCTATGTGCTGCGCTGCGTCGTGGGCCTGCAATAAAAACAAAAAGACGCGTTACAGCCAAGCATGAAAATCCTGTTCGACCACCAGATATTCGAAGCCCAGAAATTCGGCGGCATTTCGCGCTATTTCAGTGAAGTGATCAATGGCCTCGAGCGAGCCGAAGGCGTCGATGTCGACGTCGCCGTGACCTACGCTCAGAACGAATACATCAACGCCACGCGCTTCGGCAAGCAGATCCGGCCCGACCCAGGCGGCATTGACAACTTCCTGCCCGGCCGCGAGTTCCGCGGCAAGTGGAACCTCTACGCCGCGCGCAACAAATTCTTCAAACCCGTCGACGCCGCGGCTGCCAACAAGGCCGCGTCCATCCAGGCGCTGCAGCGGCAGGATTTCGACGTCTTCCACCCCACCTACTACGACGATTATTTTTTGCCGTATCTGGGTGACAAGAAGTTCGTGCTGACCGTGTACGACATGATCCACGAGCTGTACCCCGAGTACTTCAACCTGGCCGACCGCACCGCCGACCGCAAGCGCCGCCTGGCCGAACGCGCGCACCGCATCATCGCGATCTCGGACTGCACGAAGAAGGACCTGGTTGAATTTTGCGGCGTGCCGGCGGACAAGATCGACGTGGTTCACCTGGCCAGTTCGCTCGATGCGCAGCCCGCGCCGGCGCGGGCACCCAAGCTGCCCGAACGCTACGTGCTGTTCGTCGGCGCGCGCAACGTGTACAAGAATTTCTTCTTCTTCGCCAACGCCATGCGCACGCTGCTCGCGGCCGATCCGACGCTGCACATCGTGTGTACCGGCAGCGGCTTCAATCGGCATGAGCAGGCGTTCTTCGAGATCCACGGCCTGAAGCAGCGCGTGCACCACCATGCGGCCAGCGACGCCGAGCTGAAGATGCTCTACCAGCAGGCGCTGGTCTTCGTGTTCCCTTCGCAATACGAAGGCTTCGGCCTGCCGGTGCTGGAGGCCTTCGGCAACGGTTGCCCGACGGTCTTGGGCAACGCCGGTTCGCTGCCCGAGATCGGTGGTGACGGGGCGCTGTATTTCGAAACCAAGGATGCGCGGTCGCTGCAGACGGCGATGTCGGAAGCGTTGTACAACGCGCCGCGGCGCGCCGAGCTGATCGAACGTGGCAAGGCGCGGCTGGCGCTGTTCTCTTGGGACCGCACCTGCCGCGAGACCGAGGCGCTGTACCGGGCTTTGGTGGGCTAAGGCCGGCGCGTCGGGCTACGCCGGGCCTTCACGCGCGAATCGTCGATCCGCACCTTCGCGCGCTCATGGTCAATCCACGCTTTCGCGCGGAAAGGCCACCACGTGGTTCATCTCCGGCCGAATCCCGATCCATTCGCCGATCTGATGGTCGTGGTGGCTGGGCACATGGGCCAGCACGGTCTCGCCGCTGGCCAGGCGCAGCGTGTACAGAAACTCGGAGCCGCGGAAGGCCTTGCGGAT
>JAQGMQ010000531.1 GCA_028292305.1 Rhodoferax sp. | reverse complement strand
CGGACGCTGAACTGCGCATCGATTTCCGGGTCGACAGAGGGTTCGTAGGGCGGACCCACCGACCGGTGGCCGAGCGACGGCAACAGCACCGTGATGCCGGTCACCTCGCCGGGCTGCAGGTCATGGGCACGCACCAGGTCCAGCGCGGCCTGCAGCGCGGCCAGTGACGAGCCGCACACCGGATACGGCTTGAAGCCGATCGCCGTGTTTTCCCAACGCCGTCCCAGGTCTTGCAGCACCATGCGGGTGTCCACGGCTTCGTGCAGCGCAAACGCACCGAAGCGCCCCTCGAAAGCCTGCCGCGGGCCGGCCAGCCCCTGGGCCGCGAGGCGCGCGGCAAAGACCCCGGCCCGCGCCGCCAACGCGGAGATCATGCGTTTGGAAACGCTGCGCTCCAGCATCGCCTGCTGGGTGCCACCGGCCTGCACGAAGGCCAGGCCCAGCGCATCGGCGATCTGTTGCTGTGACAGGCCGAACAGCCTGGCCGATGCCGCGGCCGCCCCATGGACACCATGGATCGAGGTGTAGAACCAGCCACGGTGGCCGGGCGCCGCCATGCCGAGCCGCGCCGTCAGGTCCAATGCCAGCACATAGGCGGCAAGGGTGTCGCGTCCGCTGGCATGCTTCGACTCCGCGGCCGCCAGCACGGCGGGTAGCGCGACGATGTCGGCATGCACCAGGCCGGCGTGGTGCAGGGCATCGAAGTCCAGCGCCGCGGCGGCCACGCCGTTCACGAAGGCCGCCTCCTGGGCTGGCAGCCGGTGCGGCAAACCCCAGACCTGCGCATCACCCCGGCCGCCGGTCTCCAATGCCAGCGCGCGCACCTGGCGCACGCCCTGCGCCCCGAGTCCGGCGCGGGCGACGGCCAGCGTGTCCAGCATCGACAGTTTGGCTGCCTCGATGGCGGCGGGGTCGATGTCATCAAAGCGGACGCTGGAAAAATGGGCCGCCAGCTGGCTTGAAAAATAAGGCGTTGCAGCGGGCTCGGTCATGCGGTCGTTCTTTCAAAGGCGCCAATGTAGGTGCCGGGCCGGGCCGCGCCAAGCGCGCAAACCGAACTTGCTTATGCCGTAAACCGCGCCTTAAAACGAGGATGCAAAGTTGAAATGCTTAGCTAGCCGGCATCGGGCAAGCCCTAGACTTTTGCGTTGGCGAACCCTCGCCCGGGCCTGTGCCCGCTGACCATTTCCAATCGAGCACCTGCGAAAGCCATGACCCCTTCACTGCGCCTCCTTGCCACGTTAGCCGCCGCGCTGGCGATCCATGCCACGCCCGCCTTGGCGGCCGAGCCCGATGCCAAAGCGCTGGCTTCCGTGACCCTGAACATCGGACAGAACAACGGTGAACTCGAGCCGCTCTGGCGCGCGTCGGGGGTGTTCGACGGCGCGCCCTACAAGGTCCAATATTCGAGCTTCAACAACGCGCTCGACAACTACACCGCGCTGGCCGCGGGCAACATCGACGTGAGCTCCAGCGCGATCAACACCGCACTGCAGTTGCAGCAGGCCGCGCCCGTCGCATGGACGGCGCAGACAGCGCCCCTCAAGGTGCTGAGCACGCGCCTCAGCGACTTCGAAAACTCGCCCGACCGGTTCGTGATCCTGGCCAGCAGCAAATCCGGCATCAAGGAGCTCAACGCCGCCACCTTGCGCGGCAAGAAGTTCGCCTATTCGCCGGGCGCCAACAATTACCTGCTGTTTCTGGCCACGCTGAACCACTACGGCGTGAAGCCGGAAGAGTTGACACCTGTGGAATTGGACACCACCGCCAATTCGCTGGCGCTGCTCAACGGATCGGTCGACCTGGTGTCGGGCTCCATCGATCTGTATGGCGCCGCCCTGGAAGACGGCGCGCGCGTGGTGTCGAACAGCAAGCGGGTCAAGCTGCCTGTGATCAGCGGTCTGCTGGCCAACACCAGGGCCTTGAACGACCGGATCAAGGGCGCCGCCATCAAGGACTTTGCCCTGCGCTACGTGCGTTTTGAAAACTGGTTCAGCACCCATCCCGAAGAAGCCCAGGCCGCGTTCATCAACGGGCGACATTTCAAGAAAGCGCAGGCCGCGGCCGCGTGGAAAGCCAGTCGTGTCCTGGTCATGCCCGTGGGCGCCGACAGCGTCAAGGATGCAGAGACCGTGAGTGCCCTGCTGCGCAGTGCGGGTGCCTTCAAGAAGACCGTCGACGTCTCGGTGCTTTTCGACACACGCTTCTCGGCCGACACCCAGAAGCTGTTGAAAGACATCGCGTTTGAAAGCAACCTGCAGCGTTCCGTGAAGGCTGGCACGGCGCCGTGATGTCCGGCCCGGCCGGTCACGCGAAGCGCCACTCCGGCAGCGTGGTGCCGGGCGATTTCTAGTTTGTCTCCAACTGCTGACCGAGTGTCGAAATAACCACCTCGCGCGTGAGCGAAGGCGCGAAGGACTCAAGAAAAGCATAGGTGTAGGCGCGCACAAAGCTGTTGCGGCGCAGCGCCAGTCGGGTCCATTGCCGCCCGAAAAGCGCACCCGCGTCGATGGCGCGCAGGCCGGTATCGCGCTCCACATCGAAAGCCAGCGAAGAGGCAATGCCAACCCCAAGTCCCAACTGGACATAGGTCTTGATGACGTCGGCGTCCTTGGCGATCACCGCCACCTCGGGCTCGATACCCACCGCCGTAAAAGCCCGGCGAATGCTCAGCTGCCTCGCGTAGCCGGAGTCGTAAGTGATCAGCGGGTAGCGGGCCAGCGCGTGCAGCGTCAGCGGCACTGCGAGCAGGGCATGCCCAGGTGGCACCAGCACCACGGGCGTCCATTCGTGGCAGGCAAAGCTGATCAGATCCTCGCGCCCATCCAGCACCTCGGATGCGATCGCGATGTCGACCTGGGCGTTGGCCAGCATGTCGGCCACCTGCTGGGCCGAGCCCTGGTGCAGACTCAACCTGACCTCGGGATGCGTGCGCCTGAACGCCGACACGACGGATGGGAGCACGTAACGCGCCTGTGCGTGCGTTGCGGCCACGGCCAGTGGCCCGCTCAGACCCTCGAACAAATGACGGGTTGCCTCGCGCAGCACCTGGGCCTGGTCGATCAGGCGCTCGACGATGGGCAGGAATTGCGCCCCCGCCACGGTGAGGCCGCCAAAGCGCCTGCCCGTCCGCACGAAGATTTCGGTACCCAGCTCCTGCTCGATCTCGCGTATCTGCCGACCCACTGCCGTCTGCGAGGTGCGCAGCACATGCGCGGCCTCGGTCAGGTTGCAATTCTGGCGAACGGTCTCGCTGATGGCATGCAACTGATGGAAATTCAAAAGAGGTGCTCCTGCCAGACTGGCGAGGTGAAGGGCCCGCTCCGGCGCAAAAATCCAGGCGTCGCGGACGGGGACGCCCGGCAATCCTATGCCCAACCAGCGTGCAGTCAAACGACGGAATTCAAGCAAGCTTATGCAAACTGGCTTGGTTCGCGCTCCGGCGGCACCCAAGCACTATCGTGCATATTTCATGAGCGATTGACAAACAAATTCCAGTAAGTTGCCCCTCGACTTCTTTCCATGCGACTTTAAGCTGAGTGACCAGGGTTAAGGAGCATTTTTATGCATTGACTTGGCCGATTGACAAGCACTATTATTCCTATTGGTCGGAGGTGTATCCGGGTTCCTCAGGCCATAGCAGTTCACAAATATCCAAAACGTGCGGAGACCACACATGAACAGAACACACATTTCACTTGGAATTTCGCTTGCCCTTGCCGCCGCGCTTTCCGGTTGCGGCGGCGGCAGCAGCGAGACACCACTGGCCTGCGACAGCTCCATTTCCAGCAACTTCAAACCCGACAGCTTGACCAGCGTCCTGCTGGTCAAGGAATTCAAGAAGGGAGACGCCCTGCTTCTGTCTGGCACGGCCACGCCAACCTCGCCTCTTGCGGCAAATGACATCTGCTTCGTCAAGCTGAACGTTGGCCCAGGCAACCCTGGCCCTGCGACCGCGCCGTCCACATCGCCAGGCATCGGCATCGAAGTGTGGCTGCCGAAGAAAGAAAACTGGAATCGTCGCATCCACGTGAAGGGCGGCGGCGGCTGGGCAGGCGGACCGCAGGGGAGCCTGACGAGCCTGGTCGTCAATAGCGGCAGTGGCGGCAACGCGCCAGACGTCGCGGGCATTGAGGGCGCGGTCTCGGCAACGACGGACACCGGCCACAGCGTGAGCACCGGCGCGTTTGCGATGAATCCCGATGGCACCATCAACGAAACGCTCTGGAAAGACTTTTCCGAGCGTGGCATCCACGAAATGGCAGTGAAGACTAAAGCATTGACACGCGCCTACTATGCCGAGAACGCCAAATACGCCTACTGGAACGGCTTTTCGACCGGCGGTCGCCAAGGGATGAAAGAAGTGCAGGCCAACCCCGCAGACTTCGACGGCGTACTTGCCGGGGCGCCCGTGGTCAACTGGTCGAAATTCATCACCACCGAGCTTTACCCGCAGATTGTCATGCAGCGAGATCTGGGCGGGGTGTTGTTGACCACCGCCCAACACAACACGGTCGGCGCAGCCGCGGTTGCGTCTTGCGGCACGGTCGGTGGCGTCAACCTGGGCTATGTGCTGGAGCCGCTCTCGTGCCGCTACGACCCCACCAAGGACGCCAGCGTGTTGTGCCCGAGTGCTGGCGGCACGAACGGCACGGCGGGTTGTGTG
>JAQGMQ010000484.1 GCA_028292305.1 Rhodoferax sp. | reverse complement strand
GCCAGCATCGACCAGGCCGTGGCCATGCTGGGCCGCAACGAGCTGCACCGCTGGCTGTCGCTGATGCTGATGCAATACGGCAGCCACCGCAAGCTCGGCTCGGCGCTGCAGGAGGTGGCGCTGTGGCGCTCGCGCCTGGTGGAGCTGCTGGCCATCGAGCGCGGCGAACGTGAGCCGGGCCGGTTCTTCACGCTGGGGCTGGCGTCGATGCTGGGCCTGATCCTGAAGATCGGCCAGGCCGAGGTGGTGGCCGCCCTGAGCCTGCCGCCGGAGGCCGAAGACGCGTTGATGGCGCAGAGCGGGCCGTGGTTCGTCTACCTGCGCACGGCGATGCAGGTGGAGGCGCAGACCGAAGACGACGCGGCCGCCGCGGTCGACGGCTTCGGCAGCGCCGCGCGGGTGCTGGAGCTGTCCGACCAGGCCTGGGCCTGGGCCGCGGAAAACAGCCTGCGCGAGACGCCGGGCGGCACGGCCAAGACCGCCTGACTTTCAGCCTGAAGGCCGTGCGCCAAGGTCTTCAGGGAAGGCCGTGCGCGCGGGCTAGATCCAGCCCTTCAGTCGCAGCAGGCCGAACGCCGCCACCGCGGCGCCGTCGCACATGCGGCCGTCCAAAATCATGCGTTCCACCTCCGCCAGCGGGAACGCCTGCGTGATCAGGCCTTCCTCTTCCGCCTCCAGGTCGTTAGGCCCGGGCACGAGGTCGGTGGCCAGGAAGATGTCGAAGGCCTGCTGCGAATAACCGTAGGCCGAGAACAGCTGGCCCGCGTAGCGCCAGGTGCCGGCGGTGAGGCCTGTCTCTTCGCGCAGCTCGGTCTCGGCCTGGGCTTGCCGGTCCTGCAGGCCGTTGGCGGTGGAGCCCTGCGGGAATTCCCAATACCGGCCGCCGACCGGATAGCGGTACTGCTGCACCAGGTGCACCAAGCCGTCCTGCAGCGGCACGACCAGCGCGAAGTCCTGCTTTTCGACGACACCGTAAATGCCCGCGGCGCCGCTGGCCCGCACGATCTTGTCCTCGCGCACACGCATCCACGGGTTCTCGTAGGCGATGCGGCTGTCGGTGGTCCGGATTTCAGGTGAAGTCATGGTGTGTGCTGGTGCATGTTGCGAAGTGGTGCGAAGCAGTGCGCCCATTCTGCCGCCGTTTGGGGCGAACGTGGCGCGTGGGCAGGGCGGTCGCGATGCCGCCTATGCGCATTGAAAAGCCGCGCAGACCACGCCGCAAAACCGCGATCAGCTATCGATGGGCTAGCAATTCGCGCCTGGCATCCACATTGCAATCGGCCCGGTGCAACACGCAAGGCCGACTGGCACGGCGCTTGCATCTCATCTTGTACACAAGTTAGGATGCTTTAAAGTGGTGCAAGTCCAAACCCCCGTTTCAACGCTCGAAAACAGCGCCGCCGAAACCGCTGCTTCCGCACCCGGCGTGCAGCCTGCCGCCACGCTGGGCAAGCCGCAGAACGCCTGGATCAGCAAGGCCACGCGGCCGGTGGAAGGCACGCCGGGCGGCCCGCTCGCCGGCCTGCGTTTTGCCGCCAAGGACAACATCGACGTGGCCGGCTTCGCCACCACCGCCGCCTGCCCCGCGTTCGCGTTCCAGCCCACGGCCCATGCCGCGGTGGTGCAGCGCCTGCTGGGCGCCGGTGCCGCACTGCAGGGCAAGACCAACCTCGACCAGTTCGCCTGCGGCCTGAATGGCACACGTTCGCCGTACGGCCCCGTGCCGAACGCCTTCGACCCGGCCTATGTGTCGGGTGGCTCCAGCTCGGGCTCGGCCTATGTGGTGGCCGCGGGCGAGGTCGACTTCTCGCTCGGCACCGACACGGCGGGCTCGGGCCGCGTGCCGGCCGGCCTGAACAACATCGTCGGCATCAAGCCGTCCAAGGGCCTGATCAGCGCGCGCGGTGTGGTGCCCGCCGCGCAGAGCGCCGACTGCGTGTCGATCTTCGCGCGCACGGTGGGCGTGGCCGCGCGGGTGTTGCAGGCCGCCATGGGCTACGACCCGCTCGACCCGTATTCACGCGCCTTGCCGATGGCGACCACGGCCTGGCCCGCGGCGTTTCGTTTCGGCGTGCCGTCGCAGCTTGCCTTCTTTGGCGACGCGGCGGCCGAGGCGGCGTTTGCCCAGTCCATCCAGCAGCTCGAAGCGCTGGGCGGTGTGCGCGTCACCATCGACTACACCCCGCTCGCCCATGCCGCGGCGCTGCTGTACGAGAGCGCGCTGGTGGCCGAGCGCTACGCCGCCGTGCGCAGCTTCTTCGACGCCCATGCCGATGCCATCGTGGAGCCGGTGCGCGGCATCCTCGGGGCCGGCCGCGGCTACAGTGCCGCCGACCTCTGCGATGCGCAGACGGCGCTGCGCGGCTACGGCCAGCAGGCCGCCGCCATGTGGGCCGACATCGACGTGTTGCTGGTGCCCACCGCGCCCACGCACTACACCATCGCCGCGATGCAGGCCGACCCCGTGGCGCTGAACCGCAACCTCGGCGCCTACACCAACTTCGTCAACCTGCTCGACTACGCCGCCATCTCGGTGCCGAGCACGCTGCGGCCCGACGGCCTGCCGTTCGGCATCACCTTCATCGGCCCCTGCGGCAGCGACTGGCAACTGGCCGACCTGGGCCAGCGCTACCACCACAGCACCGGCCTGGCGCAGGGCGCCACCGGCGCGGCGCTGCCGCCGCCGGAGCCGATCG
>JAQGMQ010000481.1 GCA_028292305.1 Rhodoferax sp. | reverse complement strand
GCCAGCATCGCCACGCTCCGTACGGCATTCGCCAGAGATCTAGTGCACCGACTCGCGCATCGAAAAAGACTGCCATTCAAACTGCTGGCGGACCATGCCCGTATGGACTTGGGTAGTTTTTTGGCTATGCCTGGAAACATGGTCAAACTCATTCTGAAGAAGTGATGCCGCGCTTTTTTCTCGGACAGCGGCGAGTGGCATATCAATGACCACCCGCAAAGCGCTGGCTTTTTCGTTTCTGGATCGTTACTCGGCACTGGTTCTTGCGATCGCCTCTTCCGCTCTGTTGGCGCGCCTGCTCACGCCTGCTGAAATCGGCGTCTTTTCGGTAACGATGGTGATGCTGTCCTATGTTGGCAATTTGCGCGATCTCGGCGCCGGCCAATACCTGCTGCAAGAGAAAGAACTCACGCAAGACCGGATCCGTGCCACGTGGGCCGTTCAGCTCGGCCTCGGATTGCTGTTTTCGTTGGTCGTTTTGCTCGCTGCCACACCCGCCGCCAGCTTCTACGCCGAGCCACGCATGCACGACATCATGCTGGTGTTGGCGGCCAATTTCGCGATCGGGCCTTTCGGGTCATTGACCTATGCGTGGCTGATGCGGGAAATGCGCTTTCAGTCGCTCGCGGTAATGCGTTTCGTCTCCGTATTGTCCGGTTCGGTCACATCGGTGCTGCTCGCGTGGAAAGGCTTCGGGCCGATCAGCCTGGCCTACGGCAATCTGGTGAGCACGGTGGTGAACGCCGGGATGGCCACATTTTTCCGGCCACCTTCGTTTCCATGGGTACCCGGTCTGCGCGAAATACGCCGCGTGCTCTCGTTTGGGGGACGTGTCACCGCTACAACCATCGTCAACACCTTCAGCAGCAGCGCGCCTGAAATGTTGCTCGGCAAACTCCAAGGCATGTCTGCCGCGGGACTTTTTTCACGTGCCAATGGCCTGGCGTCGATGTTTCACCGGCTCGTCATGGACGCCACACAGTCGGTGGCCATGCCCTTGTTCGCGAAGGAGGTACGTGAAACTGGCAATACGCGCCAGTCTTTCATCCTCGCGACCAGCTATGTGACAGCGATCGGCTGGTCGTTTTTCCTCGGCGTTTTCTTTCTGGCGTATCCCGCCATTCGCCTGCTGTATGGCGACCAATGGGACAGCGCGGTGCATTTGACGCGACTGTTGGCCTTGGGCATGGCGGCTGGAATCGCCGCTGCGCTCTGTCCGATCGCGTTGCTGGCATCGGGACGGATCAACACCAATGTCAAAGCCACGGTGATCAGCGCCATCCAGTTTGTGGCGTTGATTGCACTTGGTGCCCACTTCGGGCTGCAATTTGTCGGCTATGCCTTCATCGCCGCAAATTTGTTCAGCGCGTCCATTTGGCTGGTCTTGACGCAAAAACAGATTGGTTTCGATGCACGCGAGTTCTTGGCGGCTGTTGTGCGCAGCGGCTTGGTGGCCGTCGCAGCGGCGCTGGTACCGGCGGCGGTCTTCTTTTGGCTCGGCGCGACGCCGGCAGACCGGTTACTGCCGCTGGCCGTAGCGGTCCCGGGCAGCATCGCACTATTTCTGGCCGCCGTGGTGCTGCTGAATCACCCTCTGCTGCGCGAAATTGAGCGCGTGCTGCCCAGACTTAAGATCCTCTCACGCCGAGGCTGATAGGCCGTCGAGCAGTTGCACAAGCGCCTCGGACCTTCCCTTGCGCGAAGCCTGGCGTACCGCCGCAGCCGTCGGTAACGTGGCGGCTCCATTGCGGACCGCCTCCAGGAAGGCCGGCAGCAATGCTTCGATCTCATCCGCGGAATCGAGCCTTGCGATGCTGTTCAGTCCCGCCGCCCGCAGCACGCCTGCCGTGTCGCCCACGGGGTCGGTCAAGCCGATGATGGGCCTGCCCGCACGCAGGTATTCGTAGATCTTCGCGGGAATTTGCGCGTTGCAGTTGCTGGCCTGCATGACCAGCAATGCATCGACCGCCAGCATCTCAGCCAAGGCTTGGCGGTAAGGCACCGACGGCGCAGTTTCAATGAACTCGCTGACGCCATACTGGTTGGCCAAGGCCGTCAACAGGTCGTCGTGAACCGACGCACGGAAGCGGATCAGGATGTCACCGTTTTTCAGAGTGGCTTTGGCTTTCAATCTGCTCAAAGCTTCAAACAGCTGCGTCGGGTCTCGCTCCGAGGGGTAGACGATGCCACTGTGCAGCAGCACCAGCGGTCGCCCGGGCGCCTGAACACTCGGAGCGGGTTCCTTCGCATGGCCGGTGGAAAAGCTCTCTTCATCGTAGCCGTTCTCCAGCACTCGCACCTTCGCCGCCGCGGCTGGATACCGCTCCTGGTAAATCCTGGCCGCGCCAGGCGTGGTGAACACCGAACAACTGGCCTGGGTGAGCGCCTCTTCTTCAATCCGCTGGTAGCTGCGCCAGGTGACGGGGTCCGCGGGGTAGCCGTCCTGGGCCATGGGATCGCGGAAATCGGCAACCCATGGGATTCCCGTCTTCCGGTGCAACGCTTGTGCGATGACATGCGCGGTGGCGATGGGATAGGTCGACCAGATCACATCGGGCTGGTGCTCGCGAATCAGCTGCATGCCCTGGCGGATCGCATCGAAGCGCCAGCTGATCCAGCGGTCGGGGCGTGCCATCCAGCCGAGGTAGCGGCCCTTGATGTTCAGATGGCGCGCCGTATCGAGCGCAAAGGCGCGATTCACGACGGTGCCCGCCGGCACATCGCTCATAAGATCGTTGCTGGTCTGCTCGTATGCGCGTGGGTCGGCACTCAGCACGATGGGCTGCCAGCCCAGGGCGGGCAGGTGCTGCACAAACCGCAGCGTGCGTTGTATGCCGCTGCTTCCCGCGAGCGGCGGGAAGTGGTAGGCGATCATCAGTAATTTTTTCACGCAAGGACCACGTTTGTCTGATGGATCTCCGGCGCAGGAGCGCCCGGCACGGAGCAGGAGCCCGCATGATAAAGGCAGTGCGCACGCTGCCCGCACGGAAGCTCAAATAGGGTAGCGGCAAGCTCACATCCGGGCGATGGATGCGAAAGATTGCACATAAAACGACCAGTCGTGAACAATTCAAGGATTGCCCGGCCGCGTGCTTTGGCGGCATTGCCACGAGCCGGGCCGCCACTATCATCCGCAAGTCCTGCCCACGGCTGCGCGATCATTTCGGTTGTCGCCGTTGACAGATGCTTGGCTTTGCCGCAATGGCAGTGTTGTTAAAGTCGGCGTGTTGCACCGCGTTTTGCGATTACCTTTTTATTTATGTCCACACACAGCATTCCATTGGCCATCGGCACACCTGAGTTTCAGAGCGCGACGCTTGCCAGTCTGAACGGCGGTGAAGGTACGTCGGCGGCGTGGGCAAGGGTTGCCAGCGCGCGCAAGGTGGCTGACGCCATTGCCGAGGTACATGGCGATTTTGCCTTTGCCGTTACCAACGCGGCGGGCGACGTGGTCATGGCGGTG
>JAQGMQ010000473.1 GCA_028292305.1 Rhodoferax sp. | reverse complement strand
AGCAGCGGCTGCACGGCGCGCAATTCGGCAAGCGTCGCCGCGCGTTCCCGCAAGGCGGCCATTTCGGCCTGCAGCGCCTGCAACTGCTCCGTGGCAGTGTCGAACGCACGCTGTCGGTCGCGCCAGGCTTCGGGGCGCACCAGTGCCTTCTTCAGCGCCTGCCGTTGCTCGTCGAGCTGGCGCGCGGCATCGTTGATCACAGCCTGGGCCGAGCGCGGGCCGTAATAGGCCTTGGCGTCATCCTGCAGCGCCGCCAGCAGCGCCTTCACGCCCTGCAGACCGGCGCTGGCTTCGAACAACGCAGCGCCGAGTTCGCCTTCGCCCTGCACCAGTTGGCGCCCGCCTTCGCGCAGACGCGCGTGGTCGAGCCCAAAGCTGAGTTCGTAACGCGCGCGGTCCAGCCCGCCGGTCAGGGCGTGCTGCACGGCCGCCGAGGCGGGCGACTGCAGCAGCGGTTCGCCGGTGGTGGGATCGGCGGCGGTCAGCGCGTCCTTGTTCTTCTTGCGCCGGGCCAGGGCGATGCTGCTGCCGTCGGCCTGCTCGAACACACCGGCCACGAGCAGCTGGGCGCTGTCGTGCAGGAAGTTGTCGGCGCTGCGCAGCGGGATCGCAAAACGCAGGTCACCCATGGCCCGCAATGCCGACGACTTGCCGGCTTCGTTGGCCCCGTAGACCAGGTGCAGCCGCGCCGGCGTGGCGGCGAAGTCGAGCACCCGGCCGGTGAACGGGCCGAAGGCGCTGAGGAACAGCTTGCGGATCTTCATGCCGTGCCGAGCCGGGCCAGCAAGGTGGCTTCGGCTTCCATCAGCAGATGGCGCAACGCGGCCGGGTCGTTCAGCTGCGGCAGATCGTGGCCCGGCGTGCCCTGGGTCGCGGCCTGGGTCAAGGCATGGGGTCCACCGGCGATGACTTCGGCGGGCAGCTTGTGCAGCACATCGCCGAGCGTGCGCGCCGACCAGTCGGCCAGCAGGGCCGGGTCGCCGGCGAGTTCGTCGACCAGGCGCACGAGTTCGGACACGGCGTCCTGGCCGGCGGCCAGGCGCGTGCGGTCAACCGGTGATGACACGGCCAGCCGCACCTGCTCGATCCAGACCTCGGCGCCGGGCACGTCCTGCGCGGCGGCCTGCACCATGGCCGCCAGCGTGCCGGGCTGGCGCGCTTCCTCGGCGTGCAGCGCGGTCTGGCCGGTCAGGTGCACCCGCACCGCGTGCAAGCGGTCGCCGCCGGCCGCATCGGCCGCATCGTCTGCAATGGCGCCGGCCAGTGCCTGCGCGATGCGCTGCGCCGCCACCGCCAGCTGGTCGACGCCGTCCAGCGGCACGCTGAGCTGGTGCCAGCGCACCACGTCGAGCGGCACGAACACCGCGTCGACCACGCCCTGGCGCACCGTCACCAGTTCGCAGCCCTTGGGCCCGGTCTCGTTGGCGTGGCGGCCCTGCAGGTTGCCGGGGAAGACGATGCGCGGCGCGGCGGCCTGCACCACCTGGCGCGCGTGCACGTGGCCCAGCGCCCAGTAGTCGTAGCCGCGCGCGCGCAGCACCGGGACACTGGTCGGCGCGTAGTTGTCATGGCCGGGCGCGCCCGTGAGGCTGGTGTGCAGCACACCGATGTTGAACGCACCGGCCACCGGCTCGGGATAGGCCGGCACCAGGTCTTCGTTGACGGCCCGCTCGGGAAAACTGCGGCCGTGGATGGCCACGCCGATATCGCGCAGCTCGGCCGTTTCGCTGGTGCGGCTCGAGAACACCCGCACGCCTTCGGGCAGCGGCAGCTGTTTGCTGATCTGGCTCTGCGCGTCGTGGTTGCCCTGCACGATGTACACGCCGATGCCTGCGCGCACCAGGCGCACCATCTGCTCGCGAAAGAACAGGCCGGTGTGGAAGTCGGGCCAGTCGCCGTCATACAGGTCGCCGGCCAGCAGCACGAACTGCACCTGCTCGCGCAGCGCCAGGTCGACCAGCAGCACCAGCGCGCGGCGGGTGGCGTTGCGCAGACGCTCCACCGGCGCGCCCACGTAGCGGCCCAGGCCGCGCAACGGGCTGTCGATGTGCAGGTCGGCGGCGTGGATGAACCGGATCAAGCCAGCCCCGGGCTGGCGGTGGCCGACGCGTCGGCCACCGCGCCCGGCGCGCTCACCGGTGCGGCCAGCGGCGTGAACAGCAACTGCACCACCGGCGCAAAGGCTTCCCCGAGGCCGGCGGCCAAAGCCGCATCGCCCTTGGGGCCGACCACGCGGCCGTCCTTGACCACCCGCACCCCGGCCACGAAGACCTCGCTGAAACGCGCGGTGGGACTCGAGAAAACCAGCGCGTCGAGCTGGTGGTCCACCGGCAGGCCGAGCAGCGACGGGGCGCCCGGGTCGACCACCAGGAAGTCGGCACGCCGGCCCACCTGGATCGGGCCGACACGCTGGCCGGTCGCGGCCTGGCCGCCAGCTACCGCGGCGTCGAACAGCACCGCGGCGCTGCTCTCGCGGCCCACGGCCTGGGCCGCGACGTTGCGCGCATTGCGTTGCAGGCGCAGCGCGTATTCGAGCAGGCGCAACTCTTCGGGCCAGCAGCGGGCGACATGGCGGTCGGAGCCGACAGACCAGTTGCCGCCCACGCTGGCGAAGGCCGGCAGGTCGAACACGCCGCGGCCCAGGTTGGCCGCGGTGCTGGGGCAGACCACGATGGCCGCGCCGGCGCTGCGCACACCCTTGAGTTCGGCCGGCGAGGCGTGGGTGGCGTGCACCAGGTTCCAGCGCGCGTCGACGTCGGCGTTGTCGAGCAGCCAGGCGACGGGGCCGACGCCGGTGCGGGCCACGCAGTCATCGACCGTGGACAAGTTCTCGGCAATGTGGATGTGCACCGGCAGGCCGGTCTTGCGCGCGGCGCTGGCCAGCTCCTGCATGGCCGCGCAGTCGCCGGCCTGGCCGGCGTCCAGCGTGTGCAGGCCGATGCCCGCGCCGACCAGCACCGGCCCGGCCGCCGTGGCTGTGGCCGGCGCGCGTG
>JAQGMQ010000463.1 GCA_028292305.1 Rhodoferax sp. | reverse complement strand
CTTGCGCTCCATTTCCGCATAGCCGTAGCGGGTGCGCATTTTGGATTCGGCCTGACGCGGTGATTGGAACTGAGTGGTTGCATGCGCGCAGGGCCGGTGTTGCGCACATCCGAGATGTGGTGGCATTCCATCACAGCAGCAACACGCCAAAGCCACGACGGCGGCGTCGACGTCCACGTTAACGTACTTATGTTGTTTCCTGTTCTGATTGTCGTGCAATTTCTGAGCGTCATGTTCCGCCCCCTTTTGCCGGAAGAGCCGCGTATCTGTCAAGGAATCCTTGATAGCGCAATCCTTAAGTTGGGTTCGCATGGCGGTGCACAGGCTCTCGCTTGGTACGGCATCATTCAGGCGGGGAACACGGCGATGGCTTGCCAAGTCTGAATTCCATCCCCAACGCTCTCCGGCTTATCGCTGTGAGACTCGACCAAGTCGGCGTGGCTTATTCAGCCGAGGTAGCGACACGCCCGCCGCTGAATATGTGCCGCAAATTATGGGGCAGAGCAGGAGCTTTATGAACCCACTTCATTTCGATCCCTCGATACGTCAAGGTGCATATCCCAAGAAGGATGGGCACTAACCCCTGCCTGCGCGGCTCGGGCGTCACGCGCAACGCCGAGAAGAAGCGGGCCCGCTACGTCACCGATTCCGAATACCGCGACGTGTTCGCCATAGCCTCCAAGAGCGAACGCCTCTTGATGGAATTGACCTACCGGACGCTGCAGCGACCGGAAAGCGACATCATTTGGTGGACCTCCGACGTGCTCATCACGGAAGACGGCGTGCGCAAACTGCACTTCAAGCAGCACAAGACCGGCACGTGGATGAAGATTGCCCTGTCGCCGGACCTCGACGCCATGCTCAAGCGCGGCAAGGTGGTAAAGATCACGGAACCGATCGTGCAGACGCTCAAAGGCGAGATCTACACCTACGACGGCATCAGCTCGATGTTGCGCCGGACCATCGCCGCCGCCAACGCCTGGCGGAACGGCCGCGGCATTGCGCCCATGGAGTCTTTCGGCTACCGCGATTTGAAGGGCAAGGGCGCGACCGACATGTGGCAGGCCGGCGAGCCGATCGAGCGCATTCAATTGCTGTGCGGCCATGCAAGTAAGTCGACCACAGAGATTTACATTAAGGCCCGGTGGAAAGAAACGGCCCAGCCGAATATGGTGGTGATGGGCATGTGAAAGCACCCTTCAACTTGGTTGAGAATGGCGCTTCGAGCGCCATTTTTTATGCCTTCGCGAGCCCGTGCAGCACTGGTCAAAACTACTGGATATTAGATGGCATCTAATACACCATCTAACAAACGAAAAAAAAGGGTCTAACCGCTTTGGCTAGACCCTTGATTTCATGGTATTTTTTGGCTCCTCAACCTGGGCTCGAACCAGGGACCTACGGATTAACAGTCCGGCGCTCTACCAACTGAGCTATTGAGGAACATCACAGCCTCGAATTATAGCCACATTTTTCCGGTTTTCACAAGGACGCCGTCATTGCGATGCGAAAAGTTCGGGGGGCGCCCGTGAAAAGATAGACGTGGCCGTACTGGGACGGGGATTCCTTGAAGTAGCGCTTGTCGAGCAGGTTCTCCACGCCGAATGTCCAGGAGGTCTTCGTGCCGGCGACCTTGGTGTCGTACCGCAGGGTGGCGTCGAGGCGGGTCCAGGCGCCGAGCATGATGCTTTCGTCGGGCAACACGGCACGTTTGGCTTCGTGGGAAACCAGGCCTTCGAGCTGCAGGCCGGGCACGGCGGGCAACTGGTAGGCGGCGCGGGCGCGCAGCAGCCAGTCGGGCACGTTGGTCGGGCGTTTGCCGTTGGTGGCCGGCTCGGCGGTGCTGCCCTGGCGTTTGGCGTTCAGCAGCGTGGCGCCGCCGTCCAGCTGCCAGGCGCCGCTGCGCCATTGGGTGCTGGCTTCCAGGCCACGGTGCACGGCTTCGCCGTCGTAGCCGGCTTCGCAGGGCGTGATGAACAGGCGCGCGCAGGCATCGACGTTGGTCATGGGGCGGCGGATCTGGAACACGGCCAGTTGCCAACCGAAGCGGGCGTCGCCGCCTTTCAGGCCGACCTCCACCTGGCGCGACTTGAGCACGGGCAGCGCCACGCCGGCGTTGCTGTACTGCGCGCTGCGGCTGGGCACGATCTGCGACTCCACGCCTTCGCCATAACTTGCGTAGACCAGCGTCTGCGGCGTGAGCTTGTAGCTGGCGGCGAGCCAGGGCGTGGTCAGGCTGGCGGCGTAGCTGCTGGGCTCGGTGCCGTCGGTGCGCAGGCTGTCGCGGTCGAGCCGGGTGTGGCGCAGGCCGACCCAGGTCGTGAACGCCGGGGTCCAATGGATGGCGTCGCTCAGCGACAACTCGAGCGAGCGTTCGTCGCGGTTGGTGTTGGGCGTGGTCAGACTGGGGTCGGCCGGCACCACGGCCGTGCCATCGATGTTGCCGCTGCCGACGTAGTTGTAGGCGGAATCCTGGAAGCGGTTGTGCACGCGGCTGCGCATCAGGCCCAGGCTCAGGTCATGGCCGATGCCGCCGGTATCGAGCTTGCCCTTGAGCCCGAGGCTGGCGGCCTGCTGCGTGCGGTGCTCGTTTTCGCTGCGGAAATCATAGAAATCGAAACTGCCGTCCTGGCAAAAACGGTCGTAGTTGCCGTCGGCACCGCAGCCGAAGGGATAGGCCAGCCGGTCGTCGGTCTTCAGGCGTTGACTGCCGAGCTGCGCCGTCCAGCGCCAGTCGGCGCTCAGGGCCTGCTCGAAGCGCAGCGTGCCGGTGAAAGCGTCGAACACCGACGGCTGAGACCACGCCTGGTTGTTCAGGTTCAGGCGCGGGTCGGGCACAGCGGGCAGCCGGTTGCCGATCAGGCTGGTGCCGGCCTGGCTCGGCTGCGACTTGTGGCTCCACTCGAATTCGGCCTCGACCACGGTGTCGTGGCTCAGGCGCCAGTCGGCCGCCAGGGCCACCAGGTCGCGGTGGCCATCCAGGTTGCGCACGCGCGGGCGCAGGTCTTCATGGGCCACGTTGAGGCGGTAACCGAAGACCCGGTCGACCCCGAAACGGCCGCCGAGATCGACCGCGCCCAGCACACTGCCGCGGCCGCTGACCTCCACCGTCACATCGCGCACCTCGTGTTCGGTCGGCCGCTTGACGACGTAGTTGACCAGCCCCCCCGGCGCGCTGGTGCCCGACTGGATGCCGCTCGTGCCTTTGAGAATTTCAACACGTTCCTTGTTGTCGAGCGGGATCGACGTCTCGGCGCTGATCGGCAGACCTTCGCGGCGGAAGTTGAAGCGGTTGTCCAGCGTGAAGCCACGAATGCTCACGAAATCCCAGTAGCCGGGCGAGTTGTAGGCGTCGGCCACCGATGCGTCGAAGCGCGTCAGGTCGGCCAGCCGGCGCGCGCCGGAAGCCTGCAATTGCGCGCGGTCGATGACGGTCGCCGACACCGGCACCTCGGCCAGCGGCAGGTCGCCGAAGCCGCTGACGTCGGCCTGCGGCGCAGCGGTCTGGGCGTTGATGGTCACCGGCCTGAGCGTGGCGGGCGGCGTGGTCTGGCCGATGGCTTGCGATGCGAGCAAAG
>JAQGMQ010000305.1 GCA_028292305.1 Rhodoferax sp. | reverse complement strand
CCCGGGCGCACGGCATCGGCCTCGTAGGCCGTCATCACGCCGCCGGCGAAGTTGTTGACCACGTTGACGCCGGTGGCGATGGCATTGAAGTCCACCACCTGCGCGCCGCCGGCCGAGGCGTTCAGCGAAGTCATCTGGCCGTAGTTGTTCAGCGTCACGCCGGCGGGCGACTTGGCCATCTGCACCACATCGGCGTCGGCCGACTTCATCACCGCCTTGGCATTGCTCACGCTGCCATTGGTGATCATCAGGCCCGTCACGCCGGTGTTGTCGCGCACCACCCGGCCCGTGCCGGTTTGCGATACGGTGCCCTGGTTGTCCAGCGTCGCGTTGTTGCCGGTGATGGTGACGGCCACCGCCGAACCATTCACGATCAGCGAACCGGTGTCGGTGATGCTACCCAACTGCCCCGCGCCGCTGCCAAGCGTCTGCCCGGCGGTGGTGACGCCGGAGATGAGGAACGGTCCGGCAAAGGCGGTGCCGATGGACAAGGGCAGGCAGGCAATGGCGAACAGGCCGCCAATGAATGCTTTGCGCCCGCGGGAAGAGGCTGGCGCCTTGGTCAGAGTGGTCGGCATGGATGTATTCCGTTTGAGATGAACGCCATTTCGTCCGCGGTACGGCTGCGGTAAAAATGCAATGGCGTGTGAAGGGGCGGTGCCGTGGCCATGGGGCGCTGGCTGCGCCTGCGCGCACCTGCGGCGCGCCGATTTGACTTGGGAAATATGACAGCCACGTGAATCGCCCCGGGGCCGTGCCGGCCCGGCCGCGCGGGCCGCGGGTCACACAAAGCTGCTACGCTATTCGGCTGCGAGCGGCGCAGTGGCCTGGTGGCTCTCCGGGGCGGCCGTTCGCCGTACGCCCGGGCCGTACGCCGCTTCTCATTCTTCTCGCGGTCCTTCTCCCGTCCTCGTTTCTCCCTTTCTTCTCCGTCTCTTTTTCCTCTCATTTCTTCTATGCAAAAACTCTCCGCATGGCTCGCCACGCTGGCCGGGCTCGTCATTGCCGCGGCGCTGTGCGTGATCGCCACCCAAAGCTTGCGCGGCCAGGCCCAGCCGGCGCTGACCGCTACCTACCACGCTGTGGCCCTGGCCAACGGCCAGGTGTTCTTTGGCCGCGTCGAGAGCCTGGACGGCAACTACACCGTGCTGCGCGACGTGTTCTACATCCAGTCGCGGCAGAACCCCGAGAGCAAGGAAGTCGCGAATGTGTTGATCAAGCGTGGTGGCGAGGCGCATGGCCCCGACCGCATGCTCATCAACCGCCAGCAGGTGCTCCTGATCGAGCCTGTCAGCGCCGATTCGAAGATCGCCAAGCTGATCGCCGAGCAGGCCCAGGCACGCTGAAGCGCGGCGGGCTAACCGCGAATGATCAGGTTCCCCGGCACCATCTTGCGAATCTCCCTGCGCGCATGGTCGATGAAGGGCTTGAGGATCAGCGTGGATGAATGGCGCTGCGCAATGATCAGTGAATAGTCATTGGCGATCTCGCCCTCGAAGGGAATGAACTTGAGCAGGTTCCCGGTGTAGAAACTGGCCGTCAGCGGGTCGATGATCGACACACCCGCGCCGGCTTCCACCAGCTTGGTGATCACGGCCGAGATCGGCGTCTCGACATTGATGCGGCGGTTGACGCCATACGACAGCATCAACGCATCGATCTTGGTGCGGGTGTCCATCAGGCGCGGATACGAGACGAAACTCTCGCCTTCGAAATCCTCGGGCCGCAACACGCGGCGACGCGCCAGCCGGTGGTCGGCCGGCACCACGCCGACCGATTTCGCCGACACCAGAATCTCGCTGTTGCCGTGCCGCGTGGTGCGCATCGGCAGAATGGCAAAGCCCAGGTCGCAGCGGTTGCTCTGCACCATGTCGAGCACGGTGTTCGAACTGTGCATGCGCATGGTCACCAGCGCGTCGGGGTGTTCCTTTGCAAAGCTGGCAATGGCGTGCGGCAGGAAGGTCAGCGCCATCGACGGCGCAGCGGCGATCTCGAGGTGGCCGAGCTTCAGTGCCTTGATGTTGGATGCCGCATTGGCGATGCGCTCGATCCCGACCAGCGACTGGTGCACATCGGCAAACAGCAGCGTGGCCTCGGCCGTGGGCACCAGGCGGCCCTTGGTGCGGGTGAACAGCGTGATGGCGATGCGTGTCTCCAGGTCGGCGATCAGGCGGGTCACGACGGGCTGCGTGACCTCCAGCATGTCGGCCGCCCCGGTCACCGTCTTTCGCACCATGAGGGCGCGAAAGGCTTCGAGGTGGCGCAATGTGATTCTTTGGTCCATGGGCGCTGATTCTGGCTGGGTCTTCTAGGTGAGTGATGCGGAGCGTGTGCAGAGGTCAGCGGCACGCGTCCTTGATGGTGCTGGCGGCCGATTCGAGGTAGTGCAGCAAGTCTCTTGCCGGCGCGCTCAGGCGGGTATCGCCCAGGGCCATGGCCTGCACCGAATACGAAAGGCTCGGCCGCAGCGGCAGCGCGGCGCCACCACGCAGACGGTGCAGCGTGCCGGTGAACGGGTCGACCACGGAGATGCCGAGCCCGCGCAGCACCAGTTCGCTGACCGACAGCGATGTCGATGCCTCGGCCATGATGTCGAGCTCGCCGCCAACGCTGCCCAACATGTCCTCCAGCCGCTTCTGCAGCGGGCCCGTCAGCGCCACGAACGGCCTGTCCGTGAGGTGTTGAAGCGCGACGTGGTCCCAGTCGTCGGGCAGCCCACCCGGCGGCGCGATGCAGACGCAATTGGCCGTCAATTCGGAGACG
>JAQGMQ010000415.1 GCA_028292305.1 Rhodoferax sp. | reverse complement strand
GAACGCGCGCGCCTGGAGCTGTTCGGCGATCTTCTTCTTCTCGGCGTCGCTGGTGGCCTGCGCGAACTTGACCTTCAGCGCCTCGATCTCCTTGTCGTCCTGCCAGCCGAACCAGCCCTTGTCGCCGGCGGTGTTCATCATCGCCATGGTTAGCGGGTTCTGGATGTCGCCGGCCGTCCACGCGGTCATGAAGGCGTTCCAGCCGCCCTTGTCGGGTGCGTCCTTCTTGGCGCGACGCGCGACCAGCGTGGCCCAGTCCATCTGCTGCAGGTCGACCTTGAAGCCGGCGGCCTCCAGTTGCTGCTTGGCCACCAGCGGCAGCTTGGCGATGGAGGCCAGATCGGTGGGGCGCATCAGCACCACCGGCGTGCCGTTGTAGCCGGCGACCTTCAGCATCTGCGCGGCCTTCTGTGGATTGGCGGTGCCGGTGTAGATGCCGGTGTTTTCACTCGCAAACGGCGTGCCGCAGGGGAACATGCTCTTGCAGAACTTGTACATGCCGGGCGCGCCGACCTGCGTCTTCAAAAATGCTTCCTGGCCCATCGCCACCATGGCGGCTTCGCGGATCTTCACGTTGTCGAACGGCGCGTGCAGGTGGTTGAAACGGAAGATGAACTGCAGCCCGTCGGGTTGCGCGTCGACCAGCTTCACGTTGGGCGTGGACTTGAGCGTGGCGTACTGCTCGAAGGTGGGTTGTTCGATGATGTCGACCTCGCCGGCCTGCAGCGCGTTGAACTGCGTCTGCGGGTCGCGGATGATGACCCATTCGACGCGGTCGAGGTACACCACCTTGCCGCCGGTGGTGCCGTCCGGCGGCTCGGCGCGCGGCTTGTATTTTTCATTCTTCACGTAGACCAGACGCTCGCCCGACTTGTATTCGGCCTGCACGAACTTGAACGGCCCCGAGCCGATCTGTTCCTTCACCTGTTCGGTGCCCGGCGTGGCGGCCACGCGCGCGGGCATGATGAAGGGCACGTTCGACGACGGCTTGCCCAGCGCTTCCAGCATCACGCCGAAGGGCTGGTTGAGCTGGATGACGAAGGTCCTGGCGTCGGGCGTGGCGTAGCTGGCCACGCTCTTGGCCAGCACGCCGCCGAAGCTGTCGCGGCTGGCCCAGCGCTTGAGCGAGGCCACCACGTCTTCGCTGGTGACGGGTTTGCCGTCGTGGAACTCCAGGCCGTCGCGCAGCGTGAAGGTCCAGGTCAGGTTGTCTTTCGACACGTTCCATTTGTCGACCATCTGCGGCTTGACCTTGCCGGACGCATCGGTGCCGAACAAGGTGTCGTAGATCATGTAGCCGTGGTTGCGCGTGACGAAGGCCGTGGTCCAGATCGGGTCGAGGATGGTGATGTTGGACTGCGGCACGATGCGCAGGGTCTTGTCCTGCGCCTCTGCCGCCAGAGGGGTCCACAGCGCTGAAGCCAGCGAGGCAAGGGACGCGAGCAGGAAGAGGGAACGACGTTTCATCGGTGAACTCCTGAGTGACCAGTGAAGGGAACTGAACGGCACGACCGAGCCGCAATATAAGGCCAAAGTGGGCCCTGTCCGCGGAGGCCGTTGCCGTTGCGTCGGCATGCAGTTTCCGTGCCGCCGCGCGCCGGCTTCAGAGCGCCCCGATCCAGCAGGCGCGCTGGATCGCCGCCATCTTGTTGTCGGCCTGCAGCTTGGCCATGGCATTGCCGAGGTGGTAGTTCACGGTGCGCTCCGAACACGCCAGCCGCGAGGCCGTGGCGCGCGCGGTCAGGCCTTCGAAGGCCAGCGCCAGGCACTCGACCTCGCGCGGCGTGAGCGGGCTGCGCAGGCGCACCAGGGCACGTCGCACGCTGGGCCAGATGTTGAGCGCCGACCACGCCAGTGCCGAGGCCTCGGTGCGGTCGTGCAGCGCGCGCGGGCTGAACATGAAGCATTCGAAGGCGCGCTCGGCCGGCAGCGGAAAGGCCACGCGCACCACCGTCTGGAAGCCGTGCGCCATCCATTGCGTGCGCCACGCCTGGGCGTTCTGCGGATCTGATTTGGCGATGTGTTGCCAGGCCACGAGCGGGGCATCGGCATTGCGCCAGCGCGCGCCGAAGTCGGCGCTCTGCGCCAGGGTGCGTGCCGCGTCAGCGACTGATGACGGCGAGGTGGCGACCACCTGTCGGTCGTCCATGCGGCCGAACGGATCGGGGCCGAGGATGACCACCGCTTCGACCGAGAACTCGCGCAATGCGCGCAACCAGTCGGACAGCAGATCCATCAATTCGGCACTGTCAGATTTGACAGGCGGCAGTGGTGGTAGGTTTTCTATCTGGCCGGACAATGCCATGGCAAAACTTTCCTTCTCTTGTATACGATGAGTCTCTCCCTGTTTCAAAGCCCTGGCTCGATCGTCGCACTGGATGACGATCCGGACTACCTGGCAATGCTATCTCTGGTAGCGCCCAAGGAGTGGTACGTTCGCTTCTATGTTCATGCCGAGGAATGTATTCGCCAACTGCAGCTCGAGCCGCCGCTGTGGGAAGCCGACGCCTGGGCACAGCAGGAACTCGTCGACAACTGGCGGCAAACCGGTGCGCCGCTGATCCCCCAAATTCTGCGCTATTGGAGCCAGTTTGCGCGACGTCGTTATGGTCTGACGCAAGTTTGCGTGGTCGACTATTCCATGCCGAGCATGAACGGTCTTCAAGTGTTGAGCGAGCTCGTCGACTGGCCCGGCATGCGCGTGCTGCTCACCGGCCAGGCCGACGAACAGATCGCGGTGCAGGCCTTCAACCGCGGCCTCATCGAGCAGTTCATTCCCAAGCAGGCCACCGACGTTTCGAAGCGGCTCATCGATGCGCTGATGCGCCTGCAGCGTCTGGCCAGCGGCCAGGCCTCGCAGGTGTGGCGCGGCACCCTCACGCCGATGCAGAACGCACTGTTGCGCCAGCCGTCGATCGCGCGCGCGGTGGGTGATCTGGTGTCGGCGCGCTGGGTCGAGTACGTGGTGATCGGCGTGCCTTTCGGCGTGCTCGGCCGCGATGCCGACGGAAATGTGGGGTGGTTGCAACTCGAGCCTTCCAGTGGCCTCGAAGAACTGGCCGAAATGGCCGAATCCGTGGGCGCCAAGGCCGAACATCTGGAGGCGATTCGCCAGGGAACGACCCTGATCGACATCGAATTGGGGCAGGCCTTGGGCAGAAACGAGCCCGCAGGGTTGAGCCCGGCGCTGCAGATCGGCCCCGACGACACCTTGCTCGGCGCGTTTTTCGAGATTTCACCGCGCTTCACACCTGGCGCCGACGGTGGTTACAACCAGTGGCTGGCCTCACAACCCGCGCGGGTTATACGCCGCTAGACGGAAATGGCAGGTAATGCACCGGGAAAACCCGTGGGGTTTTTGCACCGCACCTGTCACAAGTAACAGGGTAAGAAGGCGCCGACAGCCCAAAGTCTCTTGACTAGCCAGGCCAGCGCGGTTCCCTGAACCATTCCACCAGCAGGTCGATCAACAGGCGTACCTTGGGCGCCACGTGGCGGCGGCTTGCGTAGACGGCGTGGATGCCAAGCTCGGTGCTGCGGTAAGCGGGCATCAATTCCACCAGCGTGCCTGCCGCCAAGTCACGGCCCACCAGGAAGGTCGGCTGCAACACGATGCCCTGGTGCTGCAGCGCGCCGGCGCGGCACACGTCGCCGTTGTTCGAGCGGATCACCGGCTGGGTACGCACGGTGACGGTGCCTTCGGGCCCTTCGAAGCTCCATTCGTCGCGGTCCGACCAATGGCTGTAGGCCAGCACGGCGTGTTGCGCCAGTTCGCGCGGATGCTGCGGCGTGCCGGCGTGGCGCAGGTAGTCGGGCGAGGCGCACAACACCACGCGGGTGCTGGTGAGGCGGCGGCTCACCAGGCTCGAATCCGGCATGCGGGCAATGCGGATGGCCAGGTCGAAGCCGTCTTCCACCAGATCGGCCACGCGGTCGGACACGGTCACGTCCAATGTCACCATCGGATGACGTGCCTTGAAGGCGCCCCACACTTCGGCCAGGTGCAGCACGCCGAAGCTCACCGGCACCGTCACCTTGAGCAGGCCCGTGGCCTCGCCCGTGCGGGCGCCCACTTCGGCCTCGGCCTCGTCGATGCCGCCGAGCAGTTCCTTGCAGCGCGCGTAGAAGATCTCGCCGTCCTGCGTCAGCGACAGCTTGCGCGTGGTGCGGTGCAGCAGGCGCACGCCCAGGCGCTGCTCCAGTTCGCCCACGTAGCGCGACACGGCGGTCTTGGACAACACCAGCGCCTCCGCCGCGCCGACGAAGCTGCCCGCCTCGACCACCGAGGCGAAGGTCCGCATTTCCATGAATTTGTCCATGGCTTATTTTGTGCCGAATAACGGAATGATGCATGCCGACGCTGAGTATTTATCTCTGAGACGGGGATGCCTA
>JAQGMQ010000942.1 GCA_028292305.1 Rhodoferax sp. | reverse complement strand
CTGCTCCGCCGCGAAGAGGTCGAATCGGTCGCGGTCTGCCTACTGCACTCCTACGTGAACCCGGAGCACGAGCAGCGCGTCGGCGCGATCCTGGCCGAGGAGCTTCCCGGTATCCCCATCTCCCTCTCCGCCGAGGTCGCACCCGAGTTCCGCGAGTACCTGCGTGCGTCGACGACGGTGATCAATGCCGTGATCCGCCCCGTCGTGGAGCGCTACCTCGAGCGGATCGAGCAGCGCCTCGCCGACGCAGGCGTCCAGGCCAAGTTGCTGGTGATGCAGTCGAGCGGCGGCGTCTTCGGCTCCGACGCGGCGGCGCGCAAGCCGGTTTTCATGGTCGAGTCGGGGCCGGCGGCAGGCGTGATCGCCTCGGCGCACCTCGGCGCGACGCTCGGACGGCCCGACATGCTCTCGTTCGACATGGGAGGGACGACCGCGAAGGTCGGGCTCATCCAGGGCGGCCGCCCGTCAGTGACCAAGGACTACAACGTCGGCGGCCATGCCGGCGCAGGGATCGGCGGCCTCTCGCTCTCCGGGTATCCGGTGCGCACGCCCGTCGTCGACCTCGTCGAGATCGGCGCCGGTGGCGGCTCGATCGCCTGGGTCGACTCGGGCGGCCTCCTGCGCGTCGGCCCGCAGAGCGCGGGCGCCGACCCCGGCCCCGCGTGCTACGGACGCGGCGGCACGCAGCCGACCGTGACCGACGCGAACCTCGTGCTCGGCCGCGTCGACGCCGGCAACTTCGCCGGCGGCCAGATGACGCTCGACGTCGATGCCGCGCGCGACGCGATCGCCGCGCTGGGCGAGGAGCTCGGCATCGCGCCGGTCGAGATGGCCGAGGGCATCGCCGACGTCGCCAACGCCAAGATGGCGCAGGCGATCCGCACCCTCACCGTCGAGAAGGGCATCGAGCCGCGCGACTTCGCGCTCGTCGCCGCCGGCGGCGCGGGCCCGATGCACGCCGTGTTCCTGGCCCGCGAGCTGGGGATCGCAGAGGTCCTCGTCCCGCGCTACCCGGGCGCGTTCTCGGCCTGGGGGATGCTCGAGACCGAGGTCCGCAAGGACGCCAGCCGCGCCTACTTCACGGCGCTGGACGACCTCGACCGCGAGGACCTCGGCGCGCTGCTCGGCGAGCTGGAGGCCGACGGCTTCGCCGGCCTCGCCGACGAGGGCATCGCGGGTGACACCGGTCGCGTCGAGCACGCGCTCGACCTGCGCTACATCTCGCAGGAGTACACGCTCACGATCCCGCTGACCGGCGCGGGCGAGCCGCTCGAGGACGGGTTCCTCGAGGCCGTCTCGGGCCGCTTCCACGCCGCCCACCGCACGCGCTTCGGCCACGCCAACCCGGGTGCGCCCGTGGAGATCGTGACCGTCCGCTCGACCGCCCTGGGCGACCTCGGTCGCGCGGAGCCGGCGAGCCTGGACGGCGCGTCCGACGGCGCCTACGCGTCGGAGACGCGGCCCGTCACCTTCGGCCGCCGGACCGACGACGCGGCGATCGTGCGCCGCGACGACCTCGGCCGCGGCGCGGTCGTGGACGGCCCGGCCGTGATCACGGAGCAGACCGCCACCACCGTCGTGCCCCCGGGCGCGCGGGCCACCGTTGACCAGTTCGGAACGCTCGTCGTGAGCGTGGGAGAGGAGGCGTGATGGCGACCGTCGACGTTGACCCGATCACCACCGAGATCATCCGCAGCGCGTTCACCGCGGCCGCGGACGAGATGAACGCGACGCTGATCCGCTCGGCGTACACCCCGGTCATCTACGAGATGAAGGACTGCTCGGTCGCGCTGCTCGACGCGGAGCACCAGGTGCTCGGGCAGTCGGCCGGCCTGCCGATCTTCCTCGGCAACCTCCAGATCTGCACGCAGCTCACGGAGGAGATGTACGGCCGCGAGGCGTGGCACCCGGGCGACGTCTGGCTCATGAACGACTCGTACATGACCGGCACGCACCTCAACGACATGACGGCCTTCGGCCCGATCTTCCACGAGGGCGAGCTCGTCGGCTTCGCCGCCTGCCGCGCGCACTGGCTCGACGTCGGCGCCAAGGACCCGGGCGGTCCGATGGACTCGACGGAGATCTACCAGGAGGGCATCCGCGTCCCGCCGCTGAAGATCGTCGAGGGCGGCGCCGAGCGGCGCGACGTGATCCAGATGCTGGGCACCAACAGCCGCTTCTCCTACCCGGCGATCGGCGACCTCGGCGCGCAGATCGCGTGCATCAACACGGGCGACGCCCGGCTGCGGGCGATCATCGAGCGGCACGGCATCTCGACGGTGCTGGGCGCCCGCGAGTCGATCTTCGCGCAGACCGAGCGCTTCGAGCGCGAGGCGATCTCCGCCATCCCGGATGGCACCTACAGCGCCGAGGGCTGCCTGGACGACGACGGCGTCGACGTCGGCAACCCGTGCTGGGTCCGGGTCGAGGTCCAGGTCTCCGGCGACGAGATGGCGATCGACCTCACCCGCTCCGACGACGCCCAGTCCGGGCCCGTCAACTGCGGCGAGGCGCAGGCCGTCTCGGCCGCGCGGGTCGCCTACAAGCTGCTGATCAACCCGGACAACCCGCCGGACGGCGGCGCGTTCCGCGCGCTCAGCGTGGCGGTCCGCCCGGGATCGCTGCTCGGCGCGCAGGAGCCCTCGCCGTGCCAGTGGTACTTCACGCCGCTCGGCCTGCTGATCGACCTGGTGGTCAAGGCGCTGGCGGAGGTCATGCCCGAGCAGGCGGCCGGCGCCAGCTACGGCGACTCCATGATCATCCAGCTCGCCGGGCCGGACCCGCGCCACGGCGGACGGCCGTGGCTGGA